>JANOMH010000520.1:0-2936 GCA_031420215.1 Rhodobacterales bacterium
GACCGCGATGCAGGCTCTGGCCACGTCGAATCCTGAAAAGCTGGCCGAAATGACCCCACGCCTGACCGAGATTCAGGCTGGTCTGACTGCCGAGGGGGCCGATCTGGCCGCGTCATGCAAGGCGCTGGATGATATTGCGGCGGAAATTGCTGCCGCTGCGACACCGGTCGAGTAGTCGGCAGCTACATGCATGCGTTGACCCAATACCGCCCAGGTTTTGGGTCAACTGCGTTTTTCTTACGCCTTCAAACCCCCTGATAAATCCCCGCGATCCGTGCAATTGCTGCTTCCGGCGGCATTTCCTCAGAGACGCCAGTCCGGCGCGAGGTCAGCTCCACCACCCCATTCTTCAGCCCGCGCGGCCCCACGGTGATCCGCCAGGGCAGGCCGATCAGGTCCATGGTGGCGAATTTGCCGCCCGCCCGTTCGTCGCGGTCATCATATAACGCCTCAAGCCCCAGCAGGGCCACGGATTTATACAGCGCCTCGCAGGCCGCATCCGCCTCGGCGTCGCCTTGTTTCAGGTTGACGATGCCAACATGAAACGGAGTGACACCTTCGGGCCAGATGATGCCTTTGTCATCGTGGCTCGCCTCGATGATCGCCCCCAGCAGCCGCGATACGCCGATGCCATGCGACCCCATGTGGACCGGGACAATCGCGCCGTCCGGGCCTTGAACCGTGGCCTTCATCGGGTCGGAATATTTGGTGCCGAAATAAAAGATCTGGCCAACTTCGATCCCGCGCCCGACTTTGCGGCGGGCCTCGGGGATTTCAGCGAACAGGTCGGGTTTGTGGGTTTCGTCGGTGCGGGCGTAGAGCGTTGTAAACTCGGCACAAATCGCGGCAACAGCGGCGCGGTCGGTCACGTCAACTTCGCGGGGCCCAAGTTTCAGCTGGGTGACGGCGTCATCATAGAACACCTCGGATTCGCCGGTAGAGGCCAGCACCAGAAACTCGTGTGTATCTTCGCCGCCGATCGGCCCGCTATCCGCCCGCATCGGAATCGCGGTCAGCCCCATCCGTTCATAGGTGCGCAGGTAGCTGACCATGTGCCGGTTATAGGCATGCAGGGCGGCGTCCTTGTCGATGTCGAAGTTATAGCCGTCCTTCATCAGGAACTCACGCCCCCGCATCACACCAAAACGCGGGCGCATCTCGTCGCGGAACTTCCACTGGATGTGGTAGAGGGTCAGCGGCAGGTCCTTGTAAGACGACACATGGCTGCGGAAGATATCGGTGATCATCTCTTCGTTGGTCGGGCCATAGATCATCTGCCGCCCCTGCCGGTCCATGAAGCGCAGCATTTCCGGGCCATAGGAATTGTGCCGACCGGATTCCTGCCAAAGCTCGGAGGGCTGGACCGTGGGCATCAGCATCGGCAGGTGCCCGACCCGTTGTTGTTCCTGATGGACGATATCCTCGATCCGCTTCAGCACCTTGAACCCCAGCGGCAGCCAGGAATAAATCCCCGCCGCCTGCTGCTTGATCATCCCGGCCCGCAGCATGAAGCGGTGCGACACGATCTGGGCCTCGGCGGGGTTTTCTTTCAGAACGGGCATGAAATATCGAGACAGGCGCATGGGGCGGTCCTCTTGGCAAACGGTGTTGCCAAGGGGTTTAGGCGGTTGGGGCGGGGCAGGCAAGGGCGCGAGCGGGCCCTGTCGCCAAGGCGGCGGCAGGCGGGCCGACCCGTGCAGAAATCCGTCCCGCCCTGGGCTGCTGTCAGAGCAGGATGTCGTTGGCGCTGGGTGCAAAGGCAATCAGTGCGATTTCGAAATCGGCCACACCGTTGCCGTTCTCGTCGCCCAGCAAAAAGCTGTTGGCACCGGAGACCAGCCGCAGCTGCCCCGCAACGCCGGTAAAAGCCGCGGCACCGATGAAGCTGAAGGCCTGATTGCCGGTCAGGATGCTGTTGGCATCGATCTGGCGCAGGTCGATCTGGTCCAATCCGCCCTCGAACCCGTGGATCGCATCGCGCAGGGCCGCACCGGGCCCGCTGTCAGCGACGAACCGGTACAAAAAGACATCCGCATCGGCCCCGCCATTCAGCACATCGCGCCCTGCAGCACCGTGGATCAGGTCTTCTCCGCCAGCGCCAACGAGAACGTCATTGCCGGCGTCGCCGCCCAGTTTGTCATTGCCGTCTCCGCCATAAATCGCATCGTTGCCCAGACCGCCGCGCAGGGTGTCGTCTTCGTCTCCGTCATAGAGCCAGTCGTTGCCAGCATCGTCGCGCAACTGGTCATTGCCCTCTGCCCCGTTGAGTGTGTCATTTCCGGCCCGACCAGCCAGCATGTTGCCAAGTGCATTGCCCAGCATGGTATTGGCAAGAGCGTTGCCATATCCGTCGGTTGCAGTGCCCAGCAGAGTGAGGTTCTCGACCTCACCCGTCGCCGCCAGCGAGAAGCTGACCGTGCTGTCGATCCGGTCTGCCGCGCCCTGCCCGACAGCTTCAAACAGCCGGGCCAGCGGGTCGGAGATGCGGTAGGTATCGTCGCCATCCCCGCCAAAGACGGTGCCACCGACAAAGCCACCAATGCCGTCGAGCAGGTCAGCGCCATTGCCAAGGTTCACCGACCCGTTGATCTGGCCAGTGTTGATGATGGTATCGGCTTGCCCGGATCCGGTAATCGAATAGCTGACGGACAACGCACTGGTGATCGTCCCTGCATTGGTCAGATGGATCGCTCCGGCGGCCACACTTGCGTCAATCGCAACTCCGCTGACCGACCGGATGGTGCCGGCATTGTCGATGGTGGTCAGGTTGTCCCCGACGACCTGCAATGCAATGCCTGTCCCAGTTGCCAGTGACTGGATCACCCCGGTGTTGACCAGCAGTTTCTGTGTGCCCGATCCCGCCATGTAGACTGCGAAGGCGGCCGCCCCGCCCTCGATTGTGCCGCTGTTCATGATCGAATAGTTCAGCCCTTGCG
>JANOMH010000521.1:0-12342 GCA_031420215.1 Rhodobacterales bacterium
TGACGAGCCGCTTTTGTCTGATGGGACCGTGCATTACCTCGGCCAGCCGATCTTTCTGGTGATCGCCAACAGTCACCTCGCCGCCCGCAAAGCGGCGCGTCTCGGGGTCATTACCTATGTGGAGGACGTCCCGCTTCTGTCGATCGATGCCGCCCTGGCCGCAAACAGCCGGTTCGAGGAAGGCCCGCGCGTCTGGACCAAGGGCGATATCGACGCCGCCCTTGCCGCAGCCCCCTTGCGTCTGTCGGGCACCATCGAAATCGGCGGCCAAGAGCATTTCTATCTTGAAGGGCAGGCCGCCCTCGCCCTTCCCGGCGAAAATGGCGAGATGCATGTCCTGTCTTCTACTCAGCATCCCACTGAAATTCAACATAAAGTCGCCGATGCTGTCGGACTGCCGATGCATGCGGTGCGGTCCGAGGTCCGCCGGATGGGCGGCGGTTTTGGTGGCAAGGAATCCCAGGGCAACACGCTGGCCGTCGCCTGTGCGGTTGCGGCGCGGCTGACCGGCAAGCCCTGCAAGATGCGCTATGACCGCGATGATGACATGATCATCACCGGCAAACGCCATGATTTCCGGATTGACTATGATCTGGGCTATGGCCCCGATGGCCGCATCCATGCGCTTGATTTTACGCAATATGCCCGCTGCGGCTGGGCGCTGGACCTGTCCCTGCCGGTGGCCGACCGGGCGATGTTGCATGCCGATAACGCCTATCTGTTGCCCGCCGCCCGGATCACTTCGCACCGGCTGAAAACCAACACTCAGTCGGCCACGGCGTTTCGCGGCTTTGGTGGCCCGCAAGGGATGCTGGGGATGGAGCGGGTAATCGATCATCTGGCGCATGCGCTGGGGATGGACCCGGTGGTGGTGCGGCAGATCAACTATTACGCCCGCAATGGAGGGGGCGCTGCCCCCGCTTCGCCCCCCCGGGATATTTATGGCCAAAAGAATGCGGGAAGCGGCGAGAGGTTCGGGGGCGAGTTTTCGCCCAAAGCCCCGGTGCAGACCACGCCCTACGGCATGGAAGTCACCGATTTCGCATTGCACGGGATGACCGGGGCGCTGCTTGGGTCATCCGACTATCACGCCCGGCGGCAGCGCGTCAGTGACTGGAATGCGTCCCATTCCATCCTGAAAAAGGGCATCGCCTTTTCCCCGGTCAAGTTCGGGATCAGCTTTACCCTGACGCACCTGAATCAGGCGGGTGCCCTGGTGCATGTCTATCAGGATGGGTCAATCCACCTGAACCATGGTGGCACCGAAATGGGTCAGGGGCTGTTCCAGAAGGTGGCACAAGTCGCCGCTGCCCGGTTCGGGGTAGACACCAGCCAGATCAAGATCACCGCGACCGACACCGCCAAAGTGCCCAATACCTCGGCCACTGCAGCCTCAAGCGGGTCTGACCTGAACGGCATGGCGGCGCAAAACGCCTGTGACACGATCATCGCCCGGATGGCCGACTGCCTCGCGGAGCTGCACCAAACCACCCCCGATCAGGTGCGGTTTGCCGCCGGGCAAGTTCATGTCGGCCCCACAGCTATCCCCTTCGCCGAAGCGGTCAAAATCTGCTACCTGAACCGGGTCAGCCTGTCGGCAACCGGGTTCTACAAAACCCCTGATCTGCATTGGGACCGGATCAAAGGCCAAGGCCGCCCGTTCTTTTATTTCGCCTATGGGGCCGCTGTCACCGAAGTTGTCATCGACACCCTGACCGGCGAAAACCGTATCCTGCGCGCTGATCTGTTGCATGACACCGGGGCCAGCCTTAACCCGGTGTTGGATATCGGCCAGATCGAGGGTGCTTATGTGCAGGGCGCGGGCTGGCTGACCACCGAGGAACTGGTCTGGGATGCAAAGGGGGCGCTGCGCACCCATGCGCCATCAACCTACAAAATCCCGGCCTGTTCGGACCGGCCAGACATCTTTAACGTAGCCCTATGGAACCAGCCCAATCCGGCGGACACGGTGTTCCGGTCCAAAGCAGTGGGCGAGCCGCCGCTGATGCTGGGCATTTCGGCACTGCTGGCGCTGTCCCACGCGATCAGCGCCTGTGGCCCCGCCTATCCTGCACTGGACGCACCTGCCACCGCCGAACGGGTGCTGGCGGCGGTCAAACGAGTGCGGTCATGAGCCTTGATCTGGGCCTGATCCGAAAAGCCATTGCTGAGCATGGCACCGTCACCCGAATCCTGATCGCCCACAGCGCCGGGTCGGCACCGCGCGGGGCGGGCACCTCGATGCTGGTCTGGGACGGAGGGCAATCGGGCACAATTGGCGGTGGCGCGTTAGAGCTTATGGCTACTGAGCTGGCCCATACGATGGCCAGCCCGGTGCTATCGCGCACTATCCCGCTTGGCCCCGATCTGGGGCAATGCTGCGGCGGGTCGGTCACCCTTGTGTGGGAGCGGTTCGATTTATCCACCCCGCCCCGCTTTGCCCGGCCTATGGCCGCAGACGCGCCCATGCCTGACAGGCTGCCGAACCTGCCCCCCGGATCAGTCCCGCGCATCATGAACAACTGGCTGATTGAAGCCGGCCCACAGCCCAGCCGCCCGGTCTGGATTTATGGTGCGGGCCATGTGGGCCGGGCGTTGGTCGGGGTGCTGGCCCCGCTGCCAGACATGGCGCTGACATGGGTGGATACCCATGCAGACCGGTTCCCGACCCATCGGCATGAGCTGACCCAACTTGTCGCCACCACCCCCGCAGCCGTAACCCGCTATGCGCCGCCGGACGCTGACCACCTGATCCTGACCTATTCCCATGCGCTGGACCTGGCGCTGTGCCACGCCCTGTTGAGCCATGACACCGGCAGTATCGGGCTGATCGGGTCGGCCACCAAATGGGCGCGGTTCAAGTCCCGGCTTGGCACTTTGGGCCATTCGCCTGCCCAAATTTCCCGCATTGCCTGTCCGATAGGCGATCCGGCCCTTGGCAAACATCCGCAGGCCATTGCCTTGGGGGTGGCTGCCGCATTACTCAGGTCTTCAGGGAGTAAGGCGGGGGAAAAAGCCGGATGACCGATGTGCTGCTGGGCATTCACGAGCTGACCAAGGCCTATCCAGGCGTGGTCGCCAACAAAGATGTGTCGTTCGACATTCATGCCGGACAGGTTCACGCCCTGCTGGGCGAAAACGGGGCGGGCAAATCGACGCTGGTCAAGGCGATCTATGGGCTGGTCAAGCCCGACAGCGGGACCATGACCCTGCTTGGCCAACCCTATGCGCCCTCTGAACCCCGCGCCGCGCGGGCTGCCGGGGTGGCGATGGTGTTCCAGCATTTTTCGCTGTTTGACGCGCTGACTGTGGCCGAAAACATCGCGTTGGGCATGGAACATCCGCCAGCCATGGGCGCGCTCGCCACCCGTATCCGGGATGTCTCGCACGCTTACGGCCTGCCACTGGACCCGGCCCGCACCGTAGGCGATCTGTCGGCTGGCGAGCGGCAGCGGGTCGAGATCATCCGCTGCCTGCTGCAAAACCCCAAACTGCTGATCATGGATGAACCCACCTCGGTGCTGACCCCGCAAGAGGTCGAGATCCTGTTCAAAACCCTGCGCAAACTGCGCGATGAGGGGACTTCGATCCTCTATATTTCGCATAAACTGGAAGAAATCCGCGCCCTTTGCGATCACGCGACGATTCTGCGGCTGGGCCGGGTCGTGGAGCACTGCACCCCGGCGGACACCTCGGCGCGGGCAATGGCGGAAATGATGGTGGGCAGTAACCTGCTGGTGCCGGTCCGCAAACCCGGCCCAACCGGCGCGGTGGTGCTGGAACTTGACGGGCTGACCGCCGCCGCCCCCCGCCTGCACGGAACCGCCCTGCAGGGCATCACTCTGGCGATCAGACAAGGCGAAGTGCTGGGCATCGGCGGCGTCGCGGGCAATGGCCAGGACGAATTGCTGCTGGCCCTGTCCGGAGAGATGCGCACCGCCCGGGACATGATCAAGCTGAAAGGCACAGGCATCGGGCGGCTGGGGCCAAATCCGCGCCGCGCCCTTGGCCTGCTTTGCGCACCCGAGGAACGGATGGGCCATGCTGCCGCCCCGGATATGAGCCTGACCGAAAACGCCCTGATGACCGGCAATCAGCGGCAGGGCCTGTCAGCCAATGGGTTCCTGCATTGGGCCAAGGCGCGCGGCTTTGCCCAATCGATCATCACAAGGTTCGATGTGCGCACGCCGGGGCCCGGAAATGCCGCCCGGTCGCTGTCGGGCGGGAACCTGCAGAAATTCGTCATTGGCCGCGAGATCATGCAGGCCCCGGATGTGCTGGTGGTCAGTCAACCCACCTGGGGGGTCGATGCGGCCGCCGCCGCTGCGATCCGACAGGCGTTGCTGGATCTGGCCGCTGGCGGGGCAGCGGTGATTGTGGTCAGTCAGGATCTGGATGAGCTGATGGAAATCAGCGACCGCTTCGCCGCGCTTAACGGCGGGAGGCTCTCGGCCCCGCGCCTCACCGCCGGGCTGAATGTGCAGGAAATCGGACTGATGCTGGGCGGCGCGCATGATCTGGAGGTGGCGGATGTTGCCCATTGATCCCAAATACTTTCTGGCCTCCGGCGGGAGTATTTTTGCAACTCCGAAAATGCAAGTTGGCCGCTGGTTTTGCCGGTTAATGGCGCAAGGTGTCGTCCGATGATCCGTTTCGAGAAACGCCCGCAACCCTCGCAGATCTGGACCTTGGTCACGCCGGTTGTGGCGGTGATCCTGACGATGATCGCCGGCGGGTTTCTGTTCGCGCTGCTGGGCAAGGATCCGGTGCTGGCGATCCGCACGATCTTCTGGGACCCGCTGTTTGGCGAATTTGCGAGCTACTACCGCGGGCAGCTGCTGGTCAAAGCCGGGCCACTGATCCTGATCGCGATCGGGCTTTCGTTCGGGTTTCGGGCGGGTATCTGGAACATCGGGGCCGAAGGGCAATATATCATCGGGGCCATCTGTGGGGCCGGGGTGGGGCTGGCGTTTTACCCGTTGGAGGCCTGGTATATCTTTCCGCTGATGGTCCTTGGCGGGGCCCTCGGCGGCCTGTTATGGGCGATGATCCCGGCCCTTCTGCGGGTCCGGTTCGGGACCAACGAAATCCTCGTCTCGCTGATGCTGGTCTATGTCGCCGAACAGCTTTTGGCCTCGGCCGCGCTGGGTATCCTGCGCAACCCCGAGGGGATGGGCTTTCCCGGATCGCGCAATCTGTCGCAATATCCCTCGGCAGCGAACCTTGATCTGATCGCCGGGTCCGGCTTGCATTGGGGGGTGGTGGCCGCCCTGATTTCGGTGATCTTTGCTTATATCACGTTCAGCCGCCACATGTTGGGCTTCAACATCCGCCTGACCGGAGAAAGCCCCCGCGCGGCGGCGTTTTCCGGGGTGAATCCGGGGCGATTGATCGTGATCTGCATGGGCCTGTCCGGGGCTTTGGCCGGACTGGCAGGCTTGTTCGAGGTGGCAGGTCCGTCGGGCCAGATAGGGATCAATTTCAACGTCGGCTATGGGTTCACCGCAATCATCGTGGCCTTTCTGGGCCGGTTGCATCCGGTCGGCATCCTGTTGGCCGGGCTGCTGATGGCGCTGACCTATGTCGGCGGCGAAGGGGCATCGCAGCAGCTGAACCTGCCGGGGGCGGCGATTCAGGTGTTTCAGGGCATGCTGCTGTTCTTTTTGCTGGGGGTCGATGTGCTCACGAATTACCGGCTGCGGCTGACGACAAAGGCGCTATCATAATGGACCTTTCCGCAATCAACCCGATCCTGCTGCTGGCGTCCCTCATCGCGGCGGCCACCCCGATCCTGCTCGCCGCCATTGGCGAGCTGGTCGTGGAAAAGGCCGGGGTGCTGAACCTGGGGGTCGAAGGAATGATGATCACCGGGGCGATCTGCGGCTTTGTGGTGGCCGTCAATACCGGCTCGGCCTTTTGGGGTTTTGTGGCGGCGGCAGGTGGCGGGGCGGCATTGTCGCTGATCTTTGGGCTGTGGACTCAATATCTGTTGTCCAACCAGGTGGCCACCGGACTGGCGCTGACCCTGTTCGGGCTGGGGCTGTCGTCGCTGATGGGGCAGGATTATCAGGGGCTGCGCGCACCGGGCCTGCCGCCGGTCAATCTGCCGGTCCTGCGCGATATTCCGGTGTTGGGGCCGATCGTGTTCCAGCAGGATCTGGTCGTCTATCTGGGCATCGCCATCTGCGCCGGGGTCTGGGCCTTTTTGCGCTATTCCCGCGCCGGGCTGGTGTTGCGGGCAGTAGGGGAAAACCACGACGCGGCGCATGCTTTGGGCTATCACGTGATTCGGGTGCGGTTGGCCGCGATCATGTTCGGCGGGGCCTGTGCCGGGCTGGGCGGGGCCTATCTGTCCATCGTCCGGGTACCGCAATGGACCGATGGGGTGACGGCGGGCGCAGGCTGGATTGCGCTGGCGATTGTGGTCTTTGCCAGTTGGCGGCCGGGGCGGTTGCTGGTCGGGGCCTATCTTTTTGGCGGTGTCGGCGCTTTGCAGTTGAACTTGCAGGCCGCGCGGGTGCCAATACCTGCGGAACTCTTGTCGATGGCCCCGTATCTTGTCACCATCCTCTCGCTGGTCATCTTGTCCGCCGGGCGGGGTGCCAGTCTGACAGCGCCGGGTTCGTTGGGCCGCAACTTCCACGCCTCAAGATGAGGCAAATGCTCGTGCCTCAAGATGAGGCGAAAACCAACCGCCGGGGGCCAACCCCGGCCTGAAAGGGAGATAAAGTCTTGAAAAGAAGAACCCTGCTCGCCTCGGGCGCGGGCGCCGCGATTGCCGCAACTCTGGGCTTGCCACTCCGCGCTCAGGATGGACCGCTCAAGGTCGGCTTCATCTTTCTGGGGCCGATTGGCGATGGCGGCTGGACCTATCAGCATGATCTGGGCCGACAGGATGTTGTCGCGGCCTTTGGCGACGCGGTCGAGACGATCTATCAGGAATCCGTGCCCGAAGGCGCCGATGCTGAACGGGCCATTACCCAAATGTGCCTGTCCGGCTGCAAATTGATCTTTACCACATCCTTTGGCTATATGGACCCGACCATCAATGTCGCGGCCAAATTCCCGGATGTGATGTTTGAACATGCCACCGGCTATAAAACCGCAGCCAACGTGTCGACCTATGATGCGCGGTTCTACGAAGGCCGCGCTGTCACCGGCACCATCGCTGGCCGGATGACCAAGTCCAACAAGATCGGCTATATTGCGTCTTTCCCGATCCCCGAAGTGATCATGGGGATCAACGCCTCTTTCGATCATGCCCGCAAGGTCAACCCGGCGGTCGAAATGGTGGTGATCTGGGCGCTGACCTGGTTTGATCCGGCGAAAGAGGCGGATGCCGCCAAAGCCATGATCGAACAAGGCGTCGATGTGATCCTGCAGCACACCGACTCGACCGCACCCCATGCGGCCGCCGCAGCGGCAGGCAATGTGTTCACCTTTGGCCAATCCTCTGACATGGCCGCCTTTGGGCCCAGCCCGCGGATTTCCTCGATCATCGACAACTGGGGCCCCTATTACGTCAAGCGGGTGCAGGCCGTGCTGGATGGCACCTGGGTGTCCGAGGTGAACTGGGGCGGCATGGCCGAAGGCGAAGTCGTGATTGGCGAAATCACCGAAGTGGTGCCCGCCGACGTGAAAGCTGAGGCCGAGGCAATGATGGCTGCGATCACTGCCGGCACCTATCACCCGTTTACCGGCCCGCTGAACAAACAGGACGGCACGGTGTTTCTGGCCGCGGGCGAAGTGGCCACGGATGATCAGCTGCACGGCATGAACTTCTATCTGGAAGGCATGGTCGGCGATTACCCGACCTGATGACCGTGGACAGGTAAGGTGGGTTAAAACCCACCTTACTTTTCGACTGCAAAGGACTGCCAATGCACCTTGAGGGGTCATGCCACTGCAAAGCGGTCACGTTCACGGTGCAATCGCATCAGCCGGTGCCGTTCAACCGGTGCTACTGCGACATCTGCCGCAAAACCGCAGGGTCCGGCGGATATGCGATCAATCTGGGGGCGGATTTCAGCACCCTGACGGTGCAAGGGCAGGATCACATTCGGGTTTACCGGGCGATGATAACCGACCCTGACAGCGGCCAGACCCACCAAAGCCAGGGTGAGCGCAGTTTTTGCGGGCTCTGCGGATCAGTCCTGTGGCTCTGGGATCCGCGCTGGCCTAACCTTGTGCATCCGCAGGCCGGGGCGATCGACACACCCCTGCCGGTCCCACCGGAACGGACCCACCTGATGCTGGCGGGCAAACCTGCCTGGGTGGTGCAGACGCTTGGGCCAAACGACAGACAGTGCGCGGCCTACCCGGATGAGAGCCTTGCCGACTGGCATGCCCGGTTGGGGTTGACGGCATGATCCGCTTCCCTTCCCCACCCCCGCATGACACCTGTCGCACATGACCACTCCCCTCACATTCGGCACCATGCAATGGGGCGGCAAGGCTGATGCCCAGGCATCCCGGGCCATGTTCGACGCCTGCCTTGCCGCAGGGGTCACCCGGTTTGACACGGCCTGCGGCTATACCGACGGGATTTCCGAAACCCTGCTCGGCCAGTTCGCCCACGGGCACGACGACCTGCATATCGCCACCAAAGTCGCCTATTCCGGCGGGGCGGGCCGGGATAATATCCTCCGCCAGTTCGACGGGTCGCGCCAAAGACTGGGCCGGGACAGCGTCGAGCTGCTCTATATCCACCGCTGGGACCCGGATACACCGCTGGAGGAAACCTTTAGCACCCTTGCCGAATTGCAGGACACCGGGCTGATCCGGCAGATCGGCGTATCTAACTGCGCCGCCTGGCAGGTGATGAAAGCCCAGGCCGTGGCCCGCAGTTTCGGCACAAAGATTGATGCGATCCAGCCGATGTATAATCTGGTCAAGCGGCAGGCCGAAGTTGAATTGCTGCCGATGGCGATGGATCAGGGGATCAAAGTGATCCCCTATTCGCCCTTGGGGGGCGGGTTGCTGACCGGCAAATATACCCGTGGCGAAACTGGGCGGCTGACCACGGATGAACGCTATGCCACCCGCTATGGGCCGGCGGTCATGCATGCGGCTGCGGCAGCGCTGAGCGGGCTTGCCACGGAATTGGGCACCCATCCGGCGACACTGGCGGTCGCATGGGTGGCCGCGCATCCGGCGCATCCGTCGCCGATCATTTCGGCAGCGTCGGTGGGACAGTTGGCCCCATCGCTGGATGCACAGACATTTCCGATGCCCGCCGAGCTGTATGCGCGCCTCAGCGCCCTGTCGCCCTCGCCTCCTCCAGCAACGGACAGATTAGAAGAAGCATGATTGATTTCCTGATTATCGGCGGCGGAATCGCCGGGCTTTCGGTTGGCGCACGGCTGGCGAAACTAGGGGCTGTAACCCTGCTGGAACGCGAGTCAGCACTTGGAACCCACACTTCGGGCCGGTCCGCTGCGATGTTCGAGGAAACCTACGGGGCGCCGTCCGTGGTAGCACTGAACCGGGCAAGCAAAGATTACCTGGCCACCGAACATGGCGGCGTGCTTAGCCCGCGCGGCTTGTTGCTGGTGGGGTCGCAAGCGACAGGCGCAGCCTTTGCCAAAGACGTGATCGGCATGGAAATGCTGGAAATTACGGTCGATGACGCCGTGGCCATGGTCCCGATCCTGAACCGGGATGTGGTTGACAGGGCTGCCTATCACGCGGGGTCGATGGATATTGACACCGACCTGCTGATGCAAAACTTCGCCCGTGATTTGCGCGGGCAAGGCGGACAGATTATTCTGAAAGCCGAAGTGACAGCAATCCACCGGACCAATACGGGATGGTCAGTCACCACCAAAGATGCGGCCTATGATGCCCGCCACATCGTCAATGCCGCCGGATCATGGGCCGATATCATCGCCACGATGGCTGGGATCAGTCCCATTGGCCTGACACCGCTGCGCCGGTCGATGGCCCGCATTCCCGCCCCCGACGGGCATGACGTGACCCATTGGCCGATGATCTTTGGTCCGGGCGAGGACTGGTATGCCAAACCCGATGCGGGCGCGCTGATTGTCTCGCCAGCCGAAGAGGACCCCAGCCATCCGCATGATGCCTATGCCGATGACATGGTGCTGGCCGAGGGGCTTGCCCGGTACGAGGCGCATATGACGGTGCCCGTGACCCGGCTTTTAGCCAATTGGGCGGGCTTGCGGACCTTTGCCCCCGACCGGCAACTTGTCCTCGGACCGGGTCCGCATGATGCCACTTTCATCTGGTGCGCCGGACAGGGCGGTTATGGGTTCCAGACCAGTCCTGCGGCCAGCCAGCTTGTGGCCGATCTGGTATCCGGGGCCGCCCCGCAGGTCGATGCTAATACTGTCGCGGCCACCAACCCGGCGCGGTTCCGCCGGGCCTGACCGGGTGGTTCAAATCCGGCGTGACAAGCCGGGCAACGCGGGCCAGTATCCAGGATTGCAACCCGTTCGTGGAGCCAGGCTTTGCCAAATCCGGTGTTCAGAATCGTGGCAGTGTTGGCACTTTTGGCTCTGTCGGCCTGTGGTGCGCGCGGGCTGGCCCCCTCCCATACCGCCGCAATTGCAGATGCTGCCGTCTTGTCCCCGGCCTTTGGCGACAGCGACCCACATGACTGGGCGACCCGCAAACCGTCCAATCATCCAGTGCATGGGATCGACACGTCGCGTTGGCAGGGGGCGGTTGACTGGCAGACGGCCCGTCAGGCAGGCGTAAGTTTCGCCTTTTTGAAAGCCACCGAGGGCGGCGACCGGGTTGACCCGGCTTTTGCGCAAAACTGGGCGGCGGCGGCCGCAGCAGGGGTGCCGCGCGGGGCCTATCACTTTTTCTACTTCTGCACCCCGGCAGCGGAACAGGCCCGCTGGTTCATCGCCAATGTTCCGCGCAGTCGCGGGGCCTTGCCGCCGGTGCTCGATATCGAATGGACCCCGTTTTCGCCCACCTGCCGGATCAGGCCCACACCCGCTGCGGTCCGGTCCGAAATCGGGATTTTCTTGGCAATCGTCGGCCAGCACTATGGCCAAAGGCCCATCGTCTATACCACGCCGGAATTCTGGCAAGACAATGGATTTGCAGACATTTCGGGCGAAGATTTCTGGCTGCGGTCCACCGCCGCCCACCCGTCCGAGGCCTATGCCGGGATGCCCTGGACCTTTTGGCAGTACACCGGCACGGGGCGGGTTCCGGGGATTGCGGGGGATGTTGATATCAACGCCTTTGCCGGATCGGCGGCTGCATGGCGGCGCTGGCTGGGGGCGCGGCTGCAATAGCTGGCTTTCGCTAATGGAACCAGGCGGCTCACTGGCGCTAAATCTGCCGAAGTATGGCGACTGCATGATCGAGATCATGCCCCGTCCAGAGATTATTGAACGGTTGATGTCGGAATAAATTGACTCTACGACAGCTTGGTTATTGCACGCCTTCATCCGAAGCCCCATGTGCGAGCAAGGCGGAGGACCAAGACCCCATGAGTAAAGCGCGCAATCGGTTGAACCGGCAGTTCGATGTCATCGTCCGGCGTTTCCCCAAACTGGCCGGATTGGTCCGGTTTCTGCGCGCAGACACATCGCGCCTGATCCGGCTGCCGCTCGCTTTGGTCTTCATCGTCGGCGGCGTGTTTTCGTTCCTGCCGATCCTGGGTGTCTGGATGTTACCGCTGGGCTTCATGCTGCTGGCGCTGGATATCCCGGTCCTGCGCGGCCCGGTGGCGCGGCTGATGATCAAGGTCAGGCGCTGGTCGGGCCGCTGGTTGCGCCCGACCAAATAGGATTTGACGGATTGTTTGTGGGGGAGTCGGACAAACATGTCCGACCTGCGCCCGATTGGCTTTTACCTAGGTCGGACATCTTTGTCCGACTCCCTACCCGCTTACCCGTCCATCCGGATTGTCGCATTCGCCGGGTCATAGGGGCTGTCTTCGACCACTGTGGCATCCCACAAGTCCCGAAACATCCGCAGGCGCAACTTTTGTCCCACCACCGCAAGATCGGGCCGGACATAGCCCATCCCGATGCTCTTGCCGAATGCCACCGAATAACCGCCCGAGGTCAGCCGCCCGACCCGCGTTCCATCCGGCGCAAACAGCACCTCTTTGCCCCATGGGTCGGCATCCGCCGGTCCGTCAATCAGCACGGTCGCACATTTTGAGCGTACCCCAATCGCCTGCATCGCCGTCTTGCCGTGGAAATCCTTGGTCAAATCCACAAAGCGCGGCAAATCCGCCTCGACCGGGGTCGCATCGCGGCCCAGCTCATTGCCAAAGGCGCGGTAGGATTTTTCCTGCCGCAGCCAGTTCTGGGCGCGGGCACCGACCAGCTTCATGCCATGCGGCTCACCTGC
>JANOMH010000522.1:0-9056 GCA_031420215.1 Rhodobacterales bacterium
TCGCCAAACGCCTCAAGCGCTTGGGCCGGAACGATAATTGTCTGTTTGCCAGCACCTTCACCGACTTTCGTCAGCGCCTCGACCTGTTTCAACGCGACCTGATATTGCGCGGCCTCGATCCCGTTTTCCTTGATCGCAATGGCAATCGTGGTGGTGGCATAGGCTTCGGCATCGGCCAGAATCCGGCGGGCTTTGGCCTGTTGTTCGGCGGCATATAGTTCGGCGTCGGCGTTCAGTTCGACCGCGCGCTTTTTACCCTCGGCCTCTGTCACATTCGCCCGCCGGGCCCGTTCGGCGTTCAGCTGCTGCAACATCGCGGTGCGGGTGGCCTCGTCCAGATTCACATCCAGAATCTCGGCCCGGGTCACTTCGATGCCCCAGTCATCGACCAGCAGGCGGACCTGTTCGCGCACATTAACCGCCACTTCGGCGCGGTTCGATTGCAGATGGTCCAACTCCATCTTGCCAATCTCACTGCGCACAATCCCGGCCACGGTCGTGGCAATCGCGGCATCCACGTCGCGGATGCGGTAGACGGTTTTTTCGGGTTCGGTAATGCGGTAAAACACCGAAGTTTCGACCTTGACCAGCACGTTATCGGTGGTGATCGCGTCCTGATGGGCAGTGGGCAACTGGCGTTCCAGCACCGACACTTTATGCGCGACACGGTCCAGAAACGGCACGATAAAATTGATGCCCGGCCCCAGCACAGCCCGCAGCCGCCCGAACCGTTCGACCACGAATTTCTCGGATTGCGGCACGATCCGCACGCCCAGAAAGATGCAGATGATGATGAACAGCGCCAGCAGGATCAAAAAAATGTTTTGCCCCAGGACTTGCGTCAGAAATTGCTGAATATCCAAAACCCAAACTCCTTTGATGCCACCACGCAAGATATGAATGACCTATGCTGAATGTAAGTCGGCTCTGACCCAGTCTAGCGCCCCCACCGCTTAGCGCAATCCCGGCCACAAACACAGCCGGTCTGCCAATGACGGGACCGCATTGCGCAAGCTCAGGAACTGGCGAGGGGTCATCAAGGCCCAGCACAGGCCTTCGTCGCCAAACACGATATCTGCGACTGCGCTGGCGGGCAAACGAGCAACGGAAAACCAGATCCGCTCGCCGGGTTGATGCGCCGCATCCAAGTTGACCGACCAAATGACGGCGGCCTGTGGCAAGTCAAGCCCGACCTCTTCATTGACCTCGCGGGCAAGTGTTTCAAACGGGGTTTCATCGCCCTCGCGCCCGCCACCCGGAAAGTCCCAATGCGCCGGAAACAGAATATCGGGGCGATCATCGCGCAGCAGGACCAGTAACTGGTCACCCACAAACACTGCGGCTTTGGCGCCGTGAAAAGACATGTACAGTCCTGTGGGCGGTGGGCCCTGCTCTGATCCATAACATGGAAAACGGCAATTGACCCAAGCCCTGAAAACAGGAGTGGCAAGAGGGCATGTCCGACCCTCTTGCCATCCCGCGGCGCGACAACTGGGGCTTATGCCGCGCCCCTGCTCGACTGGGTTACCAGCCGGACACCGAATGACCCGCTTGATGCAGGTCAGAATGCGGGGCCAAAGACCGATCAATCATGGTCTCTTGCGTGACCCCGACCGGCCCCTCGGGCAGGGTCGGGGCGGCCACCACGCTGTTTGCGCAAACGGTGGTCAGGAGAAAGGCAGCTTTGTAAGTGGTGTTCATCAACTCGTCCCTAGCGGCGCTGCTGCCAATGGTTGCACCAGCGCTGAGCCGACATTGAGGCAGGCTTGGCGTGACAGGCAATATCGCCGCGATGATATCGCCTAGCGACAGGCGGTTCGGCTTCGGTTATTGAATATCAGCGCAACCTGAGGTCATGCTGGGGCCATGAAACACACATCCGCCTTTTTCATCGCCTTCATGCTAGCCTCTGGTGCGGCGCAGGCAAACTGCTATGCCGATTACAAGGCCAAGCAGGATGACCCGCTGCAGCTGCAATATGGTGTTGCCGAAATTTTCGGCGACTGTTCGGTTGATGCAGCTTGGGCCGAGCTGGACCAGCGCCTGTTAAGCAGCGACTGGCAGCTCCTCGAGGTGATCAGCGTTTTTGATGATGCTGGGTTGGATGAAAGGCGAAATAGTGCAGGCGAATACTTCCTCCGCTACTGAGGCACGGCAAACAGGCAACAAAATCGTCGTGGCAGGGATCGGCGCAATAGTCGTGATTCTCTTGCTTGCGGCCATCCTGCTGTTCCTGAACCTGCCGGACGCCAACGCCTTTAACGCCCGGGTGGAACGGGTGTTTATCGAAAACAACCTGACCACTCAGGCCGAGGTCAAGCTGCTGGAAATTCTGGCGCAGTCCGGCACGGCTTTTTCGGACACGCTGAATTCCTACCGCTTTGTGATCTTTGTGCTGCTGGTGTTTGCGACCGCCCTGCTGGTCGCCGCGGTCGCCTTTCTGGTGATGCTGATCACATTGAACCGCCGGATGGGCCAGATCGAGCGCAAGGGGATAGAAGTATCATCCCTGCTGATCAGCCGCGACCAGAATACGGTCTATCTGAACCATTTTGAATTCAAGCTGACCGAGGCCGCGATTGAAACCCTGTCCGTGCTGGCCGAGGCCCGGATGGATGACGAAGTGCTGTCAGGGGCCGAGATTGAGGGTGTGATCTCGGGCCGTGATGCCGCCGATTGCGACGAAGCCGCCGGGGCCACCCGAATCAAACGGCTGCGCGACACTTTGGGTAATCAGATGGTCAGCGAACTGCTGGTCAAAAACGTGGCCCGGCGCGGGTATATGCTGGCGATTGATAAAAACGTCATCCGGATGGTGTAGTGCGGGTAAAATCCCGTAACCGACGCAAACTTAACCGGATATGGCGATTACATTCTGGGGTTTACGGGGGCGTTGCCTGATTTCGGGCCAAATTCCCTTGTGTCCCAATATCGATGCCCTCAAGGAAAGGGCCGACTATTGCAACCGCAGGAAATTCGGATCGACCCGCCGCCAGAAATGCAAAAGATCTTCGGCCATTGATGGTATCTGGCCCATGGATTGGACCGCATGCACATCTGCCGAAAGCAGCGCCGACAAACGATAACCCAATGGAATAACGGGATCATTCGCCGCCGCCGGACCAAAGCTGTCTTCGATCGATTCGGTGGCCGAGGTGACGGCGTAAACTAGGGCCAAAGCAGGCTCTGTCGGCCAACGTTCGGCCATACGGCGCACCATGGCCTGTTTGCGCAAGTTGCTGCCAGACAGCAACTCTTCCATCGCGAACTCTATCATGTCGTCAATTGCTGCAATTCTTGGACTGGTCAACGCGGGTCACCTTCATGTTCTTGCTATAGTTTCAAATGCCCGATCCATCAGGGGCAAGTCACTGCCTATTCTGACAATTTGATTAATGTGGAACACTTTCCAACGGCATGACAACCTGTCTTTTCGGAAGAAACTGGGTGAAAGGCGCCGATCTGTCTGTTGCCGTCGCGGCATGGCAATCAGTCTGCTGATCATGATTCTGCTGGTGACCCCGACAGGATTTGAACCTGTGACCTGCCGCTTAGGAGGCGGCCGCTCTATCCCCTGAGCTACGGGGCCCCTGTTCGGCGGAACCGTAGACCTTGGATAGAGCGCCGGGGCCAGGGGTTCAAGCACCGATAGGACCAAAGCGTATTTCCGGGCAGGGGCCGGAACGCGGCAATTGCCTCCGCGACGAATACTGGAAAATCTGGGGTATGATGTAAGTTCAAAAGGGCGGGATTTCGGTCCCGCCCCTATTGCTTAACAAAACATCGGCGGGCGGGCGTCGGTCCAGACCCCTTGCGCCTTGGCAGAAGCGACTGCCGCATGCACCGCCGCCATTGACCGCAGCCCATCTTCGGCCTTCGGATAAAGATTGGCCGCCGGGTTCACTGCGCGACTTTCCTTTTGGGCCCGGATCGCCTCGGCAAGGTCAGAGTAGATGTTGCCAAAGGCCAGCGGCATCCCTTCGGCATGGCCCACGGTCACGCGGCTGGCCCGATCAGCCTCGGGCGACAAATTACCCTCGCCGCGTTCGATGATCTGCACCCGGCCGCCAAGCGGGGTCCAATACAGCTGATTGGGCTGTTCCTGCGCCCAGCGCAGCCCACCGGTTTCGCCAAACACCTGAATGGTCAGCCCGTGTTGCCGGCCCAAAGCGATGGATGATGTCCAAAGCCGCCCGACTGTTCCGCCATCCATCCGGAAATTGACCATCGCGTCATCTTCCAACACGCGGGCTGGGATACAGGACGCAAAGTCGGCCGACAGTTTGACGACCTCTTGCCCGGTCACAAAACTGGCCATGTGCAGCGCATGGATGCCGCAATCAGCAAACTGCGCCGACACGCCCGCCTGCGCCGGATCATACCGCCAACGGACCCGTGGATTGTCCATATCGGCGGCATTGGCGTGATGCCCATGGGCAAATTCGGCAACGACCAGCCGGATCTGCCCCAGATCGCCCCGCGCCACCATCGCCCGCATATGCCGGACCAGCGCATAGCCGGTATAGCCATAGTTCACTGCGCAAATCCGGCCCTTGGCGCGGGCGATTTTGACGATCTCTTCGCCTTCCTCGACCAGCATGGTCATCGGCTTTTCACACAGCACATGAAAGCCCGCTTCCAGAAAGCCCTTGGTGATTTCGAAGTGGGTGGCATTCGGCGTGGCGACGGTGACAAGGTCAAGCCTGTCTTTGCGGTTGGATTCCGCCGCCAGCATCTCGCGCCAGTCGCCATAGGCGCGATCAGCGCTGATCCCCAACTTTTGGGCAAACGCGCGGCCCCGCTCCGGGTCGTGGTCCAGCGCGCCCGCGACAAAATTGTAAGCCCCATCAAGGCCCGCCGCCAACCGGTGCGCCGGCCCAATCTGGCTGCCATCACCGCCGCCGATCATTCCCCAATTCAAACGTGCCATGTTATTCCCCTGTAAATCCGATTGAGGCCAGATAGGCCCGGTTAGACCGCGCATCATCGACCGGAGAGGTTGTGCCCGCCGGGTCGCAATCCTGTTCCACTGTGCACCAGCCGCTGAAATTTGCGTCCTGCAGAAGCTGCCTGACGGCCGGGAAATCAACATCCCCTTGCCCCAGGTTGCAGAAAATACCCTGGGCACAGGCGTCATAGAATCCGGTGCGACTGGCGATTGCGGCAGCTTTGACCTTTGGGTCAATGTCTTTAAAATGCATATAGGAAATGCGCGGCATATGGCGCTGCATGAACGCGACAGGGTCAAACCCGGCATAGGAGTGGTGCCCGGTGTCAAAGCAGATTTTCAGCAGCGATTCGTCGATATCGCCTAACAGCCGCTCCAATTCCGGCTCAAAATCAATGAAACCGGCGGCATGGGCGTGGATGCCCACGGTCAGGCCAAAGTCTTCGGCCCCCAGTCGCGCCACAGTGCGGATGCGGTCCACGAAAGCCGCCCATTCGGCAGCGTCCATCTGTTCGGCCTCGGCCGCCCGACCTGCAGTTGGGGCGCGGCGCGGCGAGATGGAATCAATCAGGACGAGGTGCTGCGCCCCATGGGCCTGCAGCGCCTTGCAGGTTCGCACAGCCCCATCCCAGACAACATCCCAAGCAGCAGGGTCATGGAACGGGCGGAACACCACGCCACCGATCAGTGTCAGGTCATTCTCGGCCAGCGCTTCCGACAGGATCGCGGGATCTTCGGGCATAAAACCCACGGGGCCAAGCTCTATGCCCTTATAGCCCGCCTGCGCACAGTCGCGCAGCACATCGCGCCAGTCGGGGTTGCGCGGATCGCCCGCCCATTCGACGCCCCAGGAACAAGGCGCGTTGCCAATGCGTATGGTCATTTTACTCATCTCTTATATTTCTGCTATTTCGGTCCATTGGCCATTTGCATGACTGACATGCGCGGCCTCGATCACACGGTTGACCTCCATCCCATCGCGGAATGTGGGCCAGACAGGTTTGCCGGTTTCTATGGCGGTCAGAAAGTCATGTGCTTCGATGGTGATCTGATCGCCATAACCCGTGCCATGCCCCGGCCCTTGGGAAAACGGCAGATAATCGGGATGCGCGGGGCCGGTCAGGATTTTGCGAAACCCGCGCGTCGCCTCGGGCCCGTCCATCCGGTAGAGCCACAGTGCATTCTGATCCTCTTGATCAAACCGGATCGCACCTTTTGTTCCAGTTATTTCATAGGCATAGCCCATCTTTCGGCCCGTCGCGACCCGACTGAACGACAGATGCCCCATCGCGCCGTTTTCAAAGCGACACATGAACTGGCCCTGGTCGTCGTTGGTCACAGGTTCCATGCCAGTCGCCCCCGGACGGCTGGGAATGACCGTTTCAATCTGCGCCGACAGGCGCGCAATCGGGCCAATCAGCGCCAAGGCCCCATTGATCATATGCGGCGCAAGGTCACCCATCGCGCCATTGGCCCGGCCATGGCAGCGCCACGTCGCGGGCATCATTGGGTCGGCAAAGAAATCCTCAGTATGTTCGCCACGAAACCAGGTGATGCGGCCAATCTCTCCTGCCGCCACCAAAGCCCGCGCAAATTGCGAGGCCGGGGTGCGGATGTAGTTGAAGCCGACCATATTGGGCAGGCCGGACGCCTCGGCGGCGGCAACCATGGCGCGACTGTCAGCCAGCGAGGCCCCAAGTGGTTTTTCGCAGAACACAGGTTTGCCAGCGGCAAAAGCGGCTTGGGCAATCGCAAGATGGGTGTCTTGGGTCGACGCGATGATGACCGCCTCAACCGCTGGATCGGCAACAAGCAGCCGCCAATCGCCCGTAGACCGGGCAAAGCCATACATGTCACGATAGCGGGCAGCGCTGCCTTCGGTTGTTGCCGCGACCATTTCCAGCCGGGGCCGCAGCGTTGTGTTGAACACCGCTCCCACGGCCTGCATCGCCACGGCATGCGCCTTGCCCATATAGCCGCCCCCGATGATTCCGATGCCGATTGGTCGCATTTGCCGCCCCTTAAGATTGTCATTGAAACCGGTTGCAAAAGCGGTATCTTAAAATCGAACCGGGGGTCAATTGGCAAAAATGGGCTGGGCAAAGATCATGCAGCGCGGCCGTTTTGTGGTGGTCGGCCGGGCCGGGATGGACCTGTACGCGGACCCACCCGGCACGTGCACCGAAGAAGCCACGCACTTCAGTGCGGCCTTGGGCGGATCGTCGGCCAATATTGCCGTGGCATTGGCACGACTAGGCTTGCAATCGTCCTTGGTGACTGCGGTCTCGGATGACGCGGTTGGCCGGTATTGCCGGAATGAACTGGCCCGATATGGTGTCGACACGACCCATGTTGTGACCAGGGCCGGAGAGGCGCGCACCTCGCTCGCCGTGGTCGAAACCCGCGCGGTCGACACCCAATCGGTCATCTACCGCAACAACGCCGCTGACTTTGGCCTGACTGAGGCGGATGTGAACATTGACCTGAACGGTGTTGCCGCCCTGATTCTAACGGGAACTGCGCTGGCGGTGGACCCATCGCGTGTGGCTTGCTTTGCGATCATGGCCAGTGCCCGCGCGGCGGGGGTCCCTGTGGTGCTCGACATCGATTACCGGCCCTATTCCTGGGCAACCCAGGTCGATGCGGCACAGGTTTATGCCAAAGCTGCGGCTATGGCCGATATCGTCATAGGCAACGACGAAGAGTTTGGCGTTCTGGCCGGTGATTATGCCGCTGGCCTGCCTTTGGCCCGGCAACTGGGCGAACGCGCGAATGGCTTTGTGGTTTATAAGATGGGGCCAAAGGGGGCTGTCACCATCGGCCCCAATGCCGAATTTGAAACCCCGGTATTCCCGGTCACCGCCTTGAAACCCACCGGGGCGGGCGACGCTTTTATGGGCGGGTTGGTGGCCGGGCTGGCCCAAGGATTGCCGTTGCCCGACGCGGTCGCCCAAGGGGCCGCCGCTGCCGCAATAGTCGTGACCCGCGTCGGCTGTGCCCCCGCCATGCCGACCCAAGCAGAACTGACCGAATTCATGAAGGCCCATCATGCACATCCCTCCGTTTGACAACCAGAACCAGCCGATCGTCGATCTGAACGACCCGCTGGTGCCTCTGACCTATTTCAACATCGTCAAACTGCGGCGAGGCGAGGTGTTTGACTATCAGGTGCCGGGGTATGAAACCTGCATCGTGCCTGCCACGGGGTCAGTTGACGTGACCGTCGGCACCGAGACCTATACCGGGATCGGCAAGCGCGGCTCCGATGTCTGGGACGGAGAACCCGAAGGCGTTTATGTGCCGACAGCGATGCCCGCCCGGTTAACCTGTGTGTCAGAAGCCGCCGAAGTGTTCATCGCCGGGGCGCAGTTTGCCGAGACGCTGGAACCCTTTGCGATCCGATCCGATGCTTTGGTCATGGTCCAATATGGATCGGACGACACCAAGACCCATCGCAAGATCAAGCATATCCTTGGGACCAAATACCATGGCCGCGTGGGCCGTTTGCTGGTGTCAGAGCTTTACACCGTCGGCGCAGGCGGCTGGTCGGGCTTTCCCAGTCACAAACACGATACTGACCGGCTGCCACTGGAAACCCGGAATGACGAGACCTATAACTTTCGTTTTCGCCCGGCGCATGGCTCTGGCCTGCAGATGTTGCAACGCGAGGAGGGCAAGGCCGGCGATGCCTATCACATCGTCAATGGCTCGACCGTGTTGATCGACAGGGGTTATCATCCCTGCGCCGTGCTGCCGGGCTATGAGATGTATTATTTCACCATTCTGGGCGGGTCGTCGCAGCGGTCACTGGTCCAATATTTCCAGCCCAGCCATGCCGATCAGATCGAGACGATCCCCGGCATCAAAGACATGATCGCCAAGTTCAAATGACTTTGGCGACCCTGACCGACGTGCTGACCCCCGCCATGACGGGCGGCTATGCTGTGGCCGGTGTGGTCGTGCAGGGATGGGAAGATGCCCGCGCTTATGTCGATGCCGCCGAGGCCGAGGATGCGCCGATTATCCTTCAGGCCGGGCCGGGGGCGCGGGCGCATATGCCGTTGGCAATGTTCGGCGCGATGTTCCGGACCTTGGCCAACGGCGCAGC
>JANOMH010000523.1:0-4143 GCA_031420215.1 Rhodobacterales bacterium
GCTGACTTTGGTGCCGGGTCCATAGCTGACCCGGCCATGGTCCAGCTTGGGTTCCTGCGTATACAACCCCAGCCCATCGCCCGCGATGGTTTTGGTGTCGTCATGCAACAGCCCGGCCCCCAGCAATTCACCGATCAGATACCCAAGTCCGCCTGCCGCATGGACATGGTTCACATCGGCCAACCCGTTGGGATAAACCTTGGCCATCAGCGGGGTAATCGCGGAAATATCGGAAAAATCCTGCAAATCCAGAATGATCCCGGCGGCGCGGGCCATCGCGGGCAGGTGCAGCACAAGGTTGGTCGACCCGCCCGTGGCCATCAGCCCGACAATGCCGTTCACGAATGTCCGTTCGTCCAGAATATCGCAGGCCGGGCGGTAATCATTGCCCAAAGCGGTGATCTCCAGCGCCCGTTCGGCCCCGGCCACGGTCAGCGCGTCGCGCAGGGGCGTGCCGGGGTTGACGAAGGAGGCACCGGGCAGATGCAGCCCCATGAACTCCATCAACATCTGGTTGGTGTTGGCGGTGCCATAAAATGTGCAGGTGCCCGGCCCATGGTAAGCGGCCATTTCGGCGGCCATCAGCGCCTCGCGCCCGACTTCGCCGGTGGCGAATTTCATCCGGACCTGGGTCTTTTCATCATTGGGCAGGCCGGATGTCATCGGCCCGGCAGGCAGGAACACCGCCGGCAGGTAGCCAAAGGTTGCAGCGGCGATCACCAGCCCCGGCACGATCTTGTCACAGACCCCCAGATACAGGGCCGCATCAAAGACGTTGTGCGACAGCGCCACGCCTGCGGCCAGCGCGATCACGTCGCGGGAAAACAACGACAGCTCCATCCCTGGCTGGCCTTGGGTGACGCCGTCGCACATCGCCGGCACGCCGCCTGCGACCTGCGCTGTGGCCCCGGCAGCCCGAGCAGTGGCCCGGATCAGATCGGGGTAGCGTTCATAGGGCTGATGCGCCGACAACATATCGTTATACGAGGTGACGATCCCGATATTGGGCACACGGGCTGCGGCCAAAGCCGCTTTGTCCACTCCGGTGGCGGCATAGGCATGGGCCTGATTGGCGCAACTGGTATGGGCGCGGCGCGGCCCGTCACTGGCGGCGCGCGCCATCCGGTCCAGATACACCGCCCGGGTTGCAGCACTGCGGGCAATGATCCGGTCGGTGACAGCGGCGAGTTTGGGATGTAGCGACATCTGCGCACCTTTGATCTGGGGATTGGCCGGGCTTTAGCAGTCTTTGTTAGCGCTAACAACCGGCAACGCCCGTGTGTTGCCCGCGCGAATTGCCGCAGCTTGTGCAACCCCATAGCACGTTTACCGGATTACTGCCAAAGCTCCGTCCCCTCTGGCCAGAACCGCCCGATATGTTTAGAGCGGCGCTTATGGACAAATCAGCCCCGTTTTTTACTGCCCCCTATCCCGTCGTCCGCTTGTCGCCAAAGGCCGAGGCGCGGGCGATCCGGCATGGCTTTCCCTGGGTCTATGCAGGCGAGTTGGTGCTGGACCGCCGCACCAAAGCGATGCAGCCCGGTGCTTTGGCCGTGTTAGAGGATGCCGAGCGCCAGCCGATGGGCGTGGTCACCGTCAACCCTTTGTCCAAAATTACGGCCCGCGTGCTGGACCCGGACCCCTCGGCGGTCATTGACCAAAATTGGATTGCGGCCA
Organism: Rhodobacterales bacterium; assembly: GCA_031420215.1. GTDB lineage: Bacteria > Pseudomonadota > Alphaproteobacteria > Rhodobacterales > Rhodobacteraceae > JANOMH01. Next base: position 1,678 of record JANOMH010000523.1, read on the forward strand.
AACTGACCCATGCCCTGGCCCTGCGCCAGCGCCTGTATCCCGACCCATTTTACCGGCTGATTCATGCCGAAGCAGACGGATTGCCCGGCGTCGTGATCGACCGTTACGGCGATGTCGCAGTGATCCAACCCAATGCCGCCTGGGCAGAAGCGATGATCGGGGTGCTGACTGCCGCTTTGGTTCAGGTCACGGGGGTGACGACTGTTATCAAGAATGGCGCGGGCCGCAGCCGTGTGCTTGAAGGGTTGACCGAAGAAACCGTTGTCGTACATGGGCTGGCCCCGCTTGGGCCGTTGCCTGTGCCGATGAATGGCGCGATTTATCTGGCCGATGTGATGGGCGGCCAAAAGACCGGATTGTTTTTCGACCAACGACCTAACCACGCCTTTGCGGCGGCCTTGGCCAAGGATGGCCGCGTGCTGGATGTGTTTTCGCATGTCGGCGGGTTTGGGCTGGCTGCTTTGGCTGCTGGGGCCACGTCGGCTTTGGCAGTTGACGGATCGGCCCCGGCGCTGGAACTGGCGCGGGGCGGGGCGGCCGCGATGGGTCGGGAGAGCGATTTTCAGACCCGCCAGGGCGATGCGTTTGATGTGCTGACCGCCCTTGGCGCGGCAGGTGAAAAGTTTGATCTGGTGGTCTGCGATCCGCCCGCCTTTGCCCCCGGCAAACAAGCGCTGGAGGCCGGATTGCGGGCTTACGAACGGGTGGCCCGGCTGGCTGCTGCGGTGGTCGCACCGGGCGGAGTGCTGGTGCTGTGTTCCTGTTCGCACGCGGCAGACCTGTCGAAATTTCGCACCGCTTCGTCACGCGGAATTGGCCGGGCTGGCCGCCATGCGCAGATTCTGTTCACCGGCTTTGCTGGCCCGGATCATCCTCAGATGCCGCAACTGGCCGAAAGCGGGTATCTGAAAGCCTTGTTTTTCCGGATGCTGGATTGACCCGTTTGCGGGTGGTGCTTGACGCTTGTGTGCTGTTTCCGACGGTAATGCGCGAACTGCTGCTGGGGTGTGCGGCGGCAGGTCTGTATGAGCCGCGCTGGTCGGCCCGGATCTTAGAGGAATGGGCCCGCGCCTCGGTCAAACTGGGGCCAGCGGCCGAAGTAGTTGCGCGCGGTGAAGTGGCGGTGTTGCGCGCCCGCTGGCCACAGGCCGACCTGCAGGTGCCTGATGCAATGCTGGCCCGGTTCTGGCTGCCTGATCCGAACGATATTCACGTGCTGGCTGCTGCCGTTATCAGCCATGCCGATCTGATCATCACCCTGAATGCCCGCGATTTCCCGCGCGACCTGTTGCAGGCCGAAGGGCTGAAACGGACCGATCCGGATGGGTTTTTATGTGACCTTTTCGCGCGCGATCCTGCGGCCGTCCGCGCAGTTGTGGCCGCTGTGGTGGCCGAAGCCTGCCGGTTGTCAGCGGCGGACTGGACCGCGCGAACCTTGCTGAAAAAGGCAAAACTGAACCGGCTGGCCAAAGCTTTGGACCGGATCTAACCCCATTTCACCTCATTCGCCTCGATCGCGGCAATCCGTTCGGCGGTTTTAGGATGGGTCAACAGCCATGCGGGTGCTGCGCCGCTGCCCCCGGTCAAGGCCCCCAGTTTGGTGAAGAGTGATTTTTGCGCCGCCGTGCCGATCCCGGATTTGGCCAACAAGGCCGACGCATAGGCATCGGCCTCGTATTCATCATTGCGCGACAGCCGGGCGGCCACCAGCGAGATCAACCCATTGGCAATCAGCGGCCCGATCCCCGGCACAAACCGGCCAAGCACCATCGCCATCGCTGTGCGCAGCGCGTTTTGCCCCGAAAAGTCAATCATCCGCCGCCGGGCGTGGCCCAAAGTCACATGGCCCAGTTCATGTGCGATGACCGAGGCCAGCTCTGCCCCCGTCACCTCGCCCACCCGGTATTTGTCGTAAAACCCACGGGTAATGAAAATCCGGCCATCTGGTGCGGCCAACCCGTTCACCGGGGCGACCTCATAGATAAAGACCTTTAAGCGCGGCAGGTCGAGCGCTGCGGCCATCCGGTCCATCAGCAGCTTCAGCGCCGGATCGGCCAGTTCGGTCGACCGTGCATCCAGTTCGCGCGCGGTGCGCCATGCCGAGAAGTGATACAGCACAAAGCCGTAAATCGCCGCCAGCAGCAGAGGGGTAAATTTCAACATGCGTCATATATGGCATGTGCTGGTGAAAATGTCATCTGGTCGGGCAATTATCTGGTCAGGCCGCGCATCCCTTGCGCCAGCCCTGCCAAAGTCATCGGCACCATGCGGTCGGCCCCAAAAATACCTTTGATCAATTGGGTTGATTGGGACTGCGGCCAATAGCGCTGCTCTGCCGGATTGATCCACAGATGCGCAGGCCACTGATCGCGGGCACGCGCCAGCCAGGTGGCCCCGCTTTCGGCATTCCAATGTTCGTTGGCCCCGCCCGGATGCGTGACCTCGTAGGGCGACATGGCGGCGTCA
>JANOMH010000524.1:0-1764 GCA_031420215.1 Rhodobacterales bacterium
AAAAAGGAAAAGCAAAAAATGGCTGCCGACAAGCAAAACCTGCAGGATGCGTTTTTGAACCACGTCCGCAAGGTCAAGGTTCCGGTGACGATCTTTTTGATCAATGGCGTCAAATTGCAGGGCGTTATCACGTGGTTTGACAATTTTTGCGTGCTGCTTCGCCGCGATGGCCAATCGCAGTTGGTCTATAAAAGTGCGATTTCCACGATCATGCCTGCCCAACCGATCAGTCTGTATGACGGTGAAGAATAGCTTTGGAAACAGATAAGCCCGCCACGCGGGCTTGGGTCCTGCATCCCGATATCAAGTCTGATCCTGACCGGCGCATGCCCGAGGCTGCCTTGGCAGAGGCAGTTGGTTTGGCCGCAGCCTTGCCAGATGTCGATGTGGTAGGCTTTGAAACCGTGCGACTGGCCCGGGTGCATCCGGGGATGCTGTTTGGCAAGGGCAAGATCGAAGAACTGAAGACCCGGCTGACCGAGGCCGAGGTTGAGTTGGTGCTGGTCGATGGCCATGTCGGGCCGGTCCAGCAGCGCAATCTGGAAAAGGCGTGGAAGGTCAAGCTGCTCGACCGGACCGGCCTTATTCTAGAGATTTTCGGTGATCGCGCCCGCACCCGTGAAGGTGTTTTACAGGTCGAAATGGCCGCCCTGACCTATCAGCGCAGCCGGCTGGTCCGTGCCTGGACCCACCTTGAACGCCAGCGCGGCGGTTTTGGCTTTGTCGGTGGACCCGGGGAAACACAGCAAGAGGCCGACCGCCGCGCGATTGATGACCATTTGGTGCGCCTGAAAAAAGCGCTGGAAAAGGTGGTCAAAACCCGCACCCTGCACCGCGCCGCCCGTGCCAAGGTGCCGTTCCCGATTGTGGCGTTGGTGGGCTATACCAATGCCGGAAAATCGACCCTTTTCAATCGATTGACCGGCGCCGATGTGCTGGTCAAGGATATGCTGTTTGCCACGCTCGACCCCACGATGCGCCGCGTTGTGCTGCCCTCGGGCGATGAAATCATCATGTCCGATACGGTGGGCTTTATCAGCAATCTGCCGACCGAACTGGTCGCCTCGTTCCGCGCCACGCTGGAAGAAGTGCTGGATGCCGACCTGATCCTGCATGTCCGCGATATCGCGCATCCCGATACCGCCGCACAGGCCCGCGATGTGACGAAAATCCTGACCGATCTGGGCATTGCCGAAGGTGCCCCGCTGATCGAGGTCTGGAACAAGATCGACGCTGTGCCGCCAGAGGCGCGCGAGGCGCTGGTGGTCCAGGCCGAGCGGACAGATAACCTGTTTGCCGTTTCTGCCCTGACCGGCGAAGGCATAGACCGGCTGTTGGCCGCCGTGGCCGCCACGCTGAAAGCGGCTGCAACAACCGAAATCTTGCAACTGCCGTTCAGTGCTGGCAAAGCCCGGGCCTGGTTGTTTGCCGAAGGGGTGGTTGTGGCGGAAACCCAGACCGACGATGGTTATGATGTCACCGTCGATTGGACCGACCGGCAAAAGGAACAGTTCGCCCGGATCAGTTAGCCGGCAAAGGCGCTGGTTCCAGCACCGTCACCCCAACCGCCCCTGCCCGGGCCAAAGCCGGGTCAAGCGACATTGGCACAAATTCGCCCCGCCGCCACAGCGTCCCCAGATCGTCATAATGCCGCGACAGGGGGTGCCCCGATTGTCCGGTGGAAATCACGAAAACCGAACTGTCCGGGTCGGCGAAATCATACACCCCGCGATAGCCTGCGGCATGGACGTTCTGGAACGGATC
>JANOMH010000525.1:0-2024 GCA_031420215.1 Rhodobacterales bacterium
GCCAGAAAGCCCGGACCAGCGAAATCGCCCAGCCATGCCGAGAAGAACTGCAGCGCATCGAAAGACGCATTGCCGGAAATGAACTCGGCAATCGCTTTGTCATAGATGCTGTCATCCGGGATCGGAACCAGTTCGACCTTGATGCCGGACAGGGCTTCGAACGGCACAAGCGCCACAACGGCCGATTCCTGGTCAGCTGCACCGATGGCAAAGCGCACCGTGGTGCCAGCCAGTTCCGAGCGGACCTTTTCCCAATCGACGGTGCGGATCCAGTCTTTTGCCGGATCCCACAGCGGGGTGTTATCAAGATTGTAAAGCTTGCGATAATCCTCACGGACATAGCCCTCGACCGAGATCCCGTCGAGAACCGACTGGATGTCGGGCAGATGCGAATCGGCCAGCGCGGGCAGCGCAAATCCGGCTGGTACGGCAACCAGACCGAACGCAGACCCCGTCGTGCGCAGGAATGACCGGCGAGACAGGCCTTTTTTCGATGTATTCATTTTCAATTCCTCCCTGAACGTCATTGTAGGTCGTTAATCGCCGCGTTCTGGACAATGATCAGAGCGCCCTCTCGGCGTCCGAAGTCTTTTGGCGCAGCGCTATGAACTTTCATTTCATCCTTGCATGATGTGTGCACAACTCTCATTCTGTCAACGGCATTTTTTGGCTGCGTTATCGAAGTGTTTGACTGAACTTTGTGTTGACAAAAATCACAAAGTTCACTTATTGTGCAACAAAAGCACATAGGAGAACTGCGATGCCGACAAATGTGGCCCTGACGGGGCTTGCCAAGGATTTGGCAGCACGCGCTGATACCGGCAAGCCTGTCCGCATTGGTCTGGTCGGCGCAGGCGAGATGGGCACCGACATTGTCAGTCGTGTCGCCCACATGCAGGGTATCGTGATTGGCGCGATCAGTGAGTTGAACCCGCAGGCGGCGGGCAGGTCGGTGACGATTGCCTACGGCGACCCTGACCGCGCTGTGGCAACTGACACCACCGATGCGCTGAACGCAGCGATTGAATCCGGCCGTATCGCCACCACGCAGAAAGTCGAAACCCTGCTGGAATCAGGGTTGATCGACGTGGTGATCGACGCCACCGGCATTCCTTCTGTTGGTGCCGAAATCGGCCTTGCGGCAATGGAACGTGGCAAGCATCTGGTGATGATGAACGTCGAAGCGGATGTGACCATCGGGGCCTATTTGCGATCCGAGGCTGAACGGCTGGGTGTGATCTATTCGCTGGGCGCCGGTGATGAGCCGTCGTCCTGCATGGAACTGATCGAGTTTGTCAGCGCCATGGGCCACCGCATCATCAGCGCGGGCAAGGGCAAGAACAACCCGCTGAACTTTGATGCCACGCCCGACACGTACACCGAAGAAGCCGTGCGCCGCCACATGAACCCGCGCATGCTGGTGGAATTCGTCGATGGATCAAAGACGATGGTGGAAATGGCGGCGATTGCCAATGCCACTGGCCTGATCCCCGATTGCCCCGGCATGCACGGCCCGGCCTGTTCACGCGATGAATTGAGTAAAGTGCTGATCCCGGCCTCGGCGGGTGGCGTGTTGTCCTCTGACGCGGGCCGGGTGGATTACACCATCGGCAAGGGCGTGGCCCCCGGCGTGTTTGTGGTGGCCGAAATGGATCACCCGCGCATCCGCGAACGGATGGAAGACCTGAAGATGGGGGAAGGCCCCTATTTCACGTTCTTCCGCCCTTATCACCTGACCTCATTGGAAGTACCGCTAACCTGCGCGCGGGCTGTGCTCTACGGCAAGGCCGATATGGTGCCGATGCCGGTGCCGGTGGCCGAAGTCTGCGCTCTGGCCAAAAAAGACATGGCCGTGGGGGAAACGCAGGACCAGATCGGTGAATATTGCTACCGCGCCTGGATCATGACCGCGCCAGCGGCGCGCGACGCCGGGGCGATCCCCTGCGGGTTGTTGACCGGGGCAAAGGTGACCGCCCCGATCCGGAAAGGCGATCTGATCACCCGCGCCAATGCGGCGGTGCCCG
>JANOMH010000526.1:0-3184 GCA_031420215.1 Rhodobacterales bacterium
GGATCTGGGCAAGAAATACGGCACCTCGATGCTGTTCATCAGCCATAATCTGGGGCTGGTCCTGGAAACCTGCGACCGGATTTGCGTGATGTATTCGGGTGAGGCGGTGGAAACCGGCAAGATCGAAGACGTGTTCGAGGAGATGCGCCATCCTTATACCGAGGCGCTGTTCCGCTCGATCCCGCTGCCCGGTGCCGACAAGACCACAAGGCCGCTGAAATCCATCCCCGGCAATTTCCCGCTGCCGCATGAACGACCCAAGGGCTGCAATTTTGGCCCACGCTGCGATTATTTCAAAGCCGGACTATGCGATGCCCGCGATATCCCGATGGCTGATATTCTCAGCGGCGACCGCCATGCCAGCCGCTGTTTGCGGATTGACCAGATCGACTGGAATGCGCCGATGGTGGCGGCGGTGCAAAAGGAACGGACCAAGGTCGGCAAGGTCGTGCTGCGGATGGACGATTTACGCAAATATTACGAGGTCAATGCCAATGCCCTGTTCGGCGGTGGCACCAAAAAAGTGGTCAAAGCCAATGAAACCCTGAGTTTCGAGGCCCGCGAAGGCGAGACCCTCGCCATCGTCGGCGAATCCGGCTGCGGCAAATCCACATTCGCCAAAGTGCTAATGGGGCTGGAAACCGCGACTTCTGGCAACATCATGCTGTTTGACGAGAATATCCAGTCTACGCCCATCGAAAAGCGCAATACCGACACTGTCTCGTCTGTGCAGATGGTGTTCCAGAACCCGTTCAACACGCTGAACCCGTCAATGACCGTGGGCCGCCAGATCATCCGGGCGCTTGAGGTCTTTCACGTTGGCAAGTCGGATGCAGAGCGTAAGGAACGGATGCTGGTGCTGCTCGATCTGGTGAAGCTTCCCCGCGCCTTTGCTGACCGGATGCCGCGCCAATTGTCCGGCGGGCAAAAGCAGCGGGTCGGGATCGCGCGCGCTTTTGCCGGCGGGGCCAAGGTGGTGGTGGCCGATGAGCCGGTCTCGGCCCTCGATGTGTCAGTGCAGGCCGCAGTGACCGATCTGCTGATGGAAATTCAGCGCGAACAGGGCACGACGTTGCTGTTCATCAGCCATGATCTGTCGATCGTGCGCTACCTGTCGGACCGGGTCATGGTGATGTATCTGGGCCATGTGGTCGAGTTGGGGACCACTGATCAGGTGTTCAGCCCGCCTTACCACCCCTATACCGAGGCGCTGCTGTCAGCCGTGCCCATCGCCGATACCCGCGTCAAGAAGCGGCATATCGTGCTGGAGGGCGACATCCCCTCGGCGATGAATCCGCCGCCCGGATGCCCGTTCCAGACGCGCTGTCGGTGGAAATCTCAGGTTGCGGGTGGCTTGTGCGATACGGTCGTGCCACCGGTGCGGTTTCTGGCCGAGGGGCATCAGATCAAGTGTCATCTGTCAGATGCAGCCTTGGCCGGGATGGAGCCGGTGATCACGATCGCCGCCGAATGAACGCGTGGGTTTCACCCACCCTACGGTAGGGTGGGTGAAACCCACGCATCCCCGCCGCGATCCGGTTCAGGAACTGCCCCAGATCGCCAGAACATAGTTCTGCGTCTCAGCATAGGGCGGGATACCGCTGTATTGCTGCACCGCCCCCGGCCCCGCATTGTAAGCGGCCAAAGCCAGTTGCCAGGTGCCGAAGGTATCATATTGCTGGCGCAGATAGCGCGCCCCGCCGTCCAGATTCTCATCCGGATCGGTCGCATCCACGCCCAAAACTGCGGCGGTGCCGGGCATAAGTTGCGCCAGCCCGATCGCCCCTTTGGGCGACAATGCCCCGGTGTTCCAGCCGCTTTCCTGTTGCACAAGGCGCAAAAACAAATCCTCGGGCACGCCGTAGCGGCGGGCCGCATCACGCGCGACCTGTAGATAGGGGCCGGTGTAGCGGCCGCTAAAGCTGGGGGTCGCGGCAGGCACTTGGGCGCGGGGTGGTTGCAGGCGGATGGAATCATTGTATTGCTCGGCCGCCCGGCCATCCAGCACGTCCAGTTGCGACTGAAACAGCGCCATCCGGTTCATGCTGGAGACCTGTTCCGCTTGCGCGGCGCCCGCAGCCAACAGACCTGCTGCGGCGAAACCAACCCATGCCTGACGCATCCACCATCCCCGATTTTTATCGCTTACTGTGCTAGGTAACGCATAGCGACCAGGAATTCCACCTGAACTTCTGTGCGCAGCCAGCGGAGACTGGCCGCATTTTCCTTTCATTAACCAGTTTGCGGTGATGTAACGGGGCACAGACATATCCAAAGATTCGACGGGAGGATGAAGTATGGCCGGGTCAGTCAACAAAGTGATCATCGTGGGCAATCTGGGGCGCGACCCCGAAGTGCGCACATTCCAGAATGGCGGCAAGGTGGTAAACCTGAACATCGCGACGTCCGAGACCTGGCGCGACAAGGCGTCGGGCGAGCGCAAAGAGCGCACAGAATGGCATCGCGTCTCGATCCTGAACGAGAATCTGGCCAAGATTGCCGAGCAATATCTGAAAAAAGGCTCGAAGGTCTATATCGAGGGCCAGCTTGAAACCCGCAAATGGCAGGATCAGGCCGGGGTCGAGAAATTCACTACCGAAGTCGTGCTGCGCCCGTTCCGGGGTGAACTGACCCTGCTGGATGGGCGCGAGGGCGGCTCTGGAGGTGGTTCGGGCGGTGGCGGCTATATGGCGGACCAATCAGGCGGACGGGATCAGGGTGGCCGTGACAGTGGTGGCTACGATTCCGGGTCATCGTCCGGCAGTAGTGGCGGTGGCCGGGGCGGCGATATGGATGATGAGATTCCGTTCTAACTACGAAACGAGAACGCCCCGCATAAAGCGGGGCGTTCATTGAATGGGGCGGGAGCTGGTGCTCTGGCGGACCTGAGAAGTTGGCACAGAGGGTTCGATTCCCTTCCGCTCCACCAATGGGTATGACGCTTAACAGCGTCATACCCATTTGTCATTGACTCGTTCTAAACTTGATACGGTTAAGGCAAGGTTAAGATTTGTGGAAATCATTAGCGCGCTTGGAGCGCATCCTTGAGCAGCCGCATCACAGCCTCGCGCGGGACATCGGCGGACACAAAGGCCCGGCCGATCCCGCGCGCCAGAATGAACCGCAGCTTGCCATCGACGACCTTTTTGTCCTGCCCCATCAGTTCCAGCAAGGCCCCTGCCCC
>JANOMH010000527.1:0-2753 GCA_031420215.1 Rhodobacterales bacterium
GCGGGGAGGCTGCTCGAACAAATTAAAGATTACCTGTTGCGACGCGACCAGCCCCAGAAGCGCCAAAGCGACCCCTTCCTGCGGTTTGTTGTCACGCAGCGAAACGCCGATCTTGTCAATCTTGCCTTCGATGCGCAGGTCGTTCAGGGTTTCCAGCCAATCCAGTTCGCGGTGCCCAAATGGCCCCCAGCTGTGCAACTGAAACAGGTCGATCCGGTCCACCCCAAGCCTACGCAAAGACGCCTCGACGTTTGCGCGCAGGTGCCAGTCGGGAAACCGGCCGCGCAACATGGGGGCCGGGTCATCGGGGTCGGGCCAGACCGTTGGTTGCGCCTTGGTGGCGACATAGATCTTGCCGCCGGTCCATTGCCGCAGGGCCTGCCCGATGACGGTTTCCGAATGCCCCGCACCATAAAGCTGTGCCGTGTCGACAAAATTGATCCCCTGCTCGAACGCATGCAACAGCGTCCGGATGGATGCGGCATCATCAACCTTGCCCCAGCTTCCGCCGATCTGCCATGCACCAAAGCCAATTTCGGACAGGTTCCAGCCGGTGCGCCCGAAAGCCCTGTAGCGCATGTTGACCCCCCTGCATTTTCCGGCTGGGATAGGTCATGGCGGCGGCCAGCCGAAGGCCCGTTATGATGGATTTCCATCAGGTCGGTAGAGTTTCGGGCAGGTTCTGCGGCCCATACAGCACGATCGGCACGCTGGACACATAGGGCGGCACCGCATGGGTCGCCCCGTCAAAGCCGAAATGGTTCATCAGCACCTCAAGCGCATATTGGGCCTGAAGTTCAGGGCTTTGGTCAATGGTCAGCGTCATCAGCCCGTCGCGCAAGGATTGATAGGTAAATGCAGTCAACTCGTGCCCGATGAAATTGGGGCGCTGCGGCAGGATGTCAGCCCGGATTGCAGCAATCACCCCCCGGTTCCCGGCACCGGCGTTATAGATGCAGACCGTTTCAGGATGGCGGCGAAACGCCTCTTTCAGTTTGACCTCGGATATGTCGGGATCGTCGCCACCCCGGACGATTTCCCCGATGACCAGATGCGGCACCTCGGACAGCAGATGGTCGGTCAGGCCCCGGATGCGTTCGGAATGTGCCTGAAATCCGATGTGATGGCACAGGATAATAACCTTGCATGGTGTCGCGGCAGGGGGCGTCATCCGACCCAGGAAATAGCCCGCCGAGCGACCCGCCTTGTAATGATCGGTCCCCGCATAAGCGAGCCGCGCCGACCCCGGAACATCCGAGATGATCGTCACGACCGGCCGGTTCTGTCGCGCCAGATCGTCAATGGCTTGGTGGATCAGGGGATGGTCGGGTGCGTCAACGACGACTGCATCAAAGCCGCCGCGTGACATGGCTTCGGCAATGGCCTCGGGGCTTTCGTATTTCAGAATGGTGTTATGGATCGAAATCGTATTGTCGAGCCGCCGTGCCAGCCGGTGCATCTCGATCCCCATCCGGGCGATCAAAGGGCGTTCCGCGCGGGCAAGGATGACATTCACCCGCAAGGTGCGACGATGGCTCGAAGGCAGAATCCGCTTTAATCCCAACTCTCTTGCAGCGTCGATGACGCGCTTGCGAACCGCCTCACTCACATCGCCACGTTCGTTCAATACGCGGTCCACGGTGGCGCTGCCAACGTTGGCGCGCGCGGCCACATCTGCCAGGGTTACGCGGGCATCGGTTTTTTTGTGCATTTTTTCCAAAGATTTAGTGCGCCAACGGCGTGAATTGATTGAAATCAATCAACTGACTCCGCGACATTCTGTCAACCCTTGTTAGGAGTCATGCGCCGGACAGTGAAGTGTCCGCCGGGGGGATCGCACGGAACAGGTCGAAATGGGCTGTGGATCAGTTCGTTGGGCCAGTCAGCACAGACACTGCGGGCGCATCGCGTTCCGCAAGCGTCTCTGTGCAGCCTTTGGCGTGACACAACAAATCCGGACAGTGGAAACCTATTGAGCGGCGTGCAAAGCGATGGACGATCTGAAATTTGGCAAGCGGAACAAGCGCGGTGACTATGCGCCCAACACCCCATTGCAGGTGGCGCCAATCATCGTCTGGCCGCCGCAACCGCTGAATCTATTGCGCTGGTTGCCGCATTACATTTTGCCGTGGAATGCCCTGTTCATGGGGTTTGCCTGCGTGATCTGGTTCTACCTGACGCCCACAAAAGAAACCCTGCAAAGCCTCGATTGGCGTTGGATCAGCTTCATTCTGATCCGCAATGGCGTGCTGGTGTTCCTGTTTTACGGCGCGATGGAACTGCGCCTGTATATCCGCCGGGACCAGGGCAACCGGTTCAAATTCAACGGTCTGTTCCCGGCGGACAAGAAATCCGATGTGTTCCTGTTCGGCAGCCAGAACATCGACAACATGATCCGCAGTTTTGGCACTGGGGTGCCAATCTGGACTGCGTATGAGGTCGGGATGCTGTATGCTTGGGCGCATGGCTTTGGCCCCTGGACCACGTTTGCCGACCACCCCTGGGCGCTGATCGCGCTGCTGGCCTTCATCCCGTGGTTTCACGAGGCGCATTTTTACTGCATTCACCGGCTGATTCACACGCCATTTCTGTACAAGTGGGTCCATTCGGTCCACCACAACTCGGTCAACCCCAGCCCGTGGTCCAGCCTGTCGATGCATCCGGTGGAACACTTGCTGTATTGGTCGGATATCCTGATCCATCTGGTCCTGCCGTCGCATCCGCTGCTGATGCTCTATCACCTGCAAGTCACC
>JANOMH010000528.1:0-10404 GCA_031420215.1 Rhodobacterales bacterium
CTCTTGGCAAGATCAAGGCCGATTGTGGTAATCTCTTCCATGGATGGCTCCTTGGCTTGGGGTTAAACGACAACCCCATAGTGGCGCATCGCGACGCCGGGAGCAGGAGCCATCCACCCCATCAATGGCGCGACAATGGCTCATTCTCTGCGAGAACTGCGGCGCGTGAACAACGCCTTGATATGCCACCCAATCCCCCCGTCACCAACTTTCAGCTATAGCTCCCGCCCGCGTGGCGGCATTGATGGCCGCGCAAGTGGCGGCGGAACTGGAAAAGCAGTCGGGCAAACCGGTGATGATTGATGCCACGACGATGCAACGGGTTCTGGATGCCCATGTGCGCGCGCAACTTGAGGCTTTGGCCGACCTGCGGGTTTCACTTGGATAACGGCAAACCTATGTAAATCCCATTGCGACCTCGGCGTGACTTTGGACGATAACAGACCGATGAATTAGTGCCGGGCTGGAACGGTTTTGCTTCTTGCTGCGGCGTTCATCGTCAGGTTTGACCTGAGCTCCTGAACTTCCTCCAGTTTTTTGGTAGAGTTCGTCCACGCAAGGAGACGGACAATGAAGCAATCGCGGTTCGCCGAAGCGCAGATCATCATGATTTTGAATGAGCACACTCGATATGGCCGCCCATTCATTGAATAAATCACCCTCCGGTAAAGCTTAGGCGGCCTAGGTGCGAACTGCGCCAGATCTTGTAATGACAGACTCCTTGCACCGCGCACTCCCTCATCGCCGGTTCCTGCGAATGGTACAGACCCGAAATGGCAATCAACGCTTCCAAAGAAATTGAACGGTCTCGAACTTAACGGGTCAAATTTCTGTTGCCCGACCCCGCCGGAAACCCGCGCGCAGACCGGGTGGATAGGCTCGGGCCAGTTGGTTCAGACCGATGCGCTGCTGGGTCAGGGCGCGTCTCGTTTCCCTGATGTCCTGAAACAGCACCAAATCCGACAACGGCCGCGTCGAGCAAAGCAAAACGAACCCGGTCTGCGCATCTTCGGGGTAATTGGTCAGCGCGGCACTGCGATCCACCGTTCCTGACAAGATCTTTGCGGCACAGGCAAGGCACCAACCCTGCTCGCATACGGCGGGGGTTGAAATCCCGTTGTCCTGCAGTGCATACAGCAAGAATTCATCATCATAGGCGGGAAAAGTCCAGCGGCCATCCGGCCTTTCCAGTACCACATCGAATACCCGTCGTTCCGGACTGTTTGGTTTGTCCATCGAACCTACCACCGCGTATCGGGTAAAATGAGGTCGCCTATGCGCCCCATCGCATAGGCGTGCGCCGCCGTGGCGATACGCAGCGTCACTGCAAGTTCAGATGCGTCGCGCGGGGCATAGACAATCAGGCTTTGCGGCGGAACCGCCCCAGCCATATAGCGTGCAAACGGATGGATCGTAGCCCAGCCCCGGTCCAATACCTTTTGCGCCCATTCCGGTCGCAGGCCCAGGTGCATTGCGCCATCAGATCGCAGGTTCATCCAACAATCGTCGCCAAGAAACGCCTCGGGCTGACCACGGGCAAGATCCTCGTTCAAGGCAAACCCCAATCCCGGCGCAATGTGCGGCGGAACACAACGCAGGACGCCCGGAAGGGCAAGAATGGCCTTCTCAAAACCGGCCCCAAGGCCATTTTCAGCCGTTTGGTCGAGTTGCAGACAGGGCCACTTCGGCGCAATCATCGGCCGCTCGCCCGGTCGACGCGCCAGCCGCTTCAGGCTTGGTGCCATCTGCCAGTCAGGTGCACTGGCCCTATCCAAAGCTGTCATAGCGTATCCGGGTGATCGGAACACCGGCCTCCTTCAATTGCAGCCTGACGGCGTTGACCATGACCGGTGGGCCTGCGACGTAGATTTCAATCTGATCCGGTTGGAAATCGGTTGCCGAAATCGCGTCTGTCGCCCGCCCGACTGAAAAGGATAGGTTGCCCGCGGTGTCCTCGACGTAGGGGCGATAGCGGGCACCCGGTATCTGCGCCACCGCGCGTGCCAGTTCAGCACTGGCTGCCAGATCGGCGGGTTGACGCGCACAGTAGATCACGTCGATCTGCGTGCCAAAGTCCAGCCCGTCCCCCGCGACTTGCAAGATCAACGCAAGGATCGGTGAGATGCCCGTGCCGCCTGCTAGGAAAATCTTGCGCCCCGCACGCGGATTCAAGGTGCAGGTGCCGAACGGCGACTCGAGCATCAGCGTGTCGCCCGGCGTCATCGCCGCCAGTGCGTTTGACCCTTCTCCGCCCGGGTAGCGCTTCGATATGACCTGCAGGACCTGTGCACCTGGCAGATTGCACATCGAATAGGCCCGCCGCAGTCCCGGCCCCAGATGAAGGATCGCATATTGCCCCGGCAGAAACGCGGCTTCTCTCTCGGGGCGAAAAGTAAAGCGGCGGATTTCGGGGGCCAGCAATTCGACTGCGACAAGTTCGGCGCGCATCTCGCGACTGGGCAAAGCCGAAGGCTCTGGCACGGCAGGTGAAAGGCGGATTTTCAGATCGCTACGCGCCATCGACTGACAGGCAACGATGCGCCCGGTTTTGGCATCGCGCGGGTTGATCGCCGGGGCGCGCTCAAACAAAAGCTCCGTTTCACCAGCGAGCAACGTCACCTTGCAGGTCGCGCAACTGCCCCAACCGCATTCGTGTGGCAACTGCAGACCACCGCGCCGAGCGGCCTGCAACAGGGTTTCATCGGCGCGGGCATCGAACTGAACGCCGCCCGGCTCAATCGTAACTGTAAAGGCCATGTCATGCTACCCGCTGAGGTTTACAGGTCACAGGCCGCCATAAGACCCTGCTGCGCGGCCATGGTTCGGTCTACAATGGCCTTGGCACTGTCGGCACCCGGCGCGCGGGACAGACCATCGGCGATGCCTTTCGCCGCCTTTTCGCCAAGCGGCAGCCAGCGCGCCGCCAGATCACGCAGAAGGCCGGCATTTCTGGCCGATTTTCCCACCGCATAGCGCACGAACCCGGCGGTGTTGTCGTCGGCATAGGCCTGATCATATGTCCTGAAATCATTGTGCAGCATCGACAGCAGCCCGTCACCGTTAAGCTCGGCCAGCCGGGCGGCTTCGGTGTTGAACAGGTGATCAAAAATTGGCCGCAGCACCAGTTGCCGCGATGCAAACGCCTCGCTGAAATCATAGGCGCAAAGCTGCTTTTCAACCAATTCGCGCAGTCCTTGCCATGCAGCCCCCTCGGTCCATGCAGCGCGGGTACGCGCACTGTCGGCCAGCGCGGGCCGCCCAGTATCTGTTGCAAGAGCTTGCGCCAGATAGGCCTGCCGCTGAACCCGGCGCATTTCGTTTGCCATCTGGAAATAGAACGTGTTGGTGACAAAGGCCGACGGCGCCATCTGCCCCAGATAGACCGCACTCATCTGGCTTGCATGGCCGGGAAAGCGCACCGGCAGATAGTAGTCGCCCAGGAAGTCCAGCCACGCCGGTGCCAGGCTTTCATAGTGCCCGCGCGCTTCGAACTGGTCGATCAGGTTATCACAGTAGATCTCGCGGTCTTTCTGGTCCTCGATGTATCGGCGATAGGTATAGGACTGCACATCGCGATAGCCCTCCCAGTCATCGACCGAAGCGACCAGCGGAGAACCTTCGCGGTTGGTTTTGTAAAAGACGTTGATCGACCAGTTTTCCGAAAGCTCGAACGGTGCGGGTTCTTTGCGGAAGTGGTTGTGAAACTTGAACGTCACCGCCTCGTATTCTGACGGGACCCGCTTTTCGGTCCACAGGCTCCAGGGTTGCTTGCGCTTGCGCGACTGCGAATTCGTGATCATTTCGTGTCCTCCTCCTCCGCCCCGGGCTTAACCCTGAAGCGCCCATTCCCAACGTTCATCCATCGTGTTCAACCGCCCCGAAAAGGACACAAGGCTTGGTTCCAGTTCTGACAACCGGAACGGCCGCCCCAACATCTCGACCATGCTTTTCTGTGTCAGGATCATCGCGCGTTCGGTCTGCACCCGGACGTATCCTAACCGGTCCTCGATCAGAATTTCTTGCCCCGGATTGTCAATTTCCGCCGCCCCGATTACTGCGTTGATGATGTCGTCATCCACGCCCCGGATGATCGGCCCCACCAGCTTCTTTTCCTTTGTTTCGGACATCATTTGCTCCTCATGCCTCTGCGGCCTCGTTATGGCGCAAGCGACGAAGCCGCCCGTCCGTGGGAACGCCGATCATCACATCGTTGCCTTCAAGCTTTACGTCGTACTGGAACAGGCGGCAGCCGCTTGGGTTGATGCCCTTGCCGTTGTCCATGCTGAACTGCCATTCATGGGCGGCGCAGGTGATCGTACCTGCATCAAAATCGATATGACCGTCAGCCAACTGGATCTCTTGATGCGGGCACATGCCCTGAAAGGCCCGCATTTCGCCGCCCACCTTGTGTAGGATGATGATCATTTCGCCATCCACTTCGGCATCGACGAAATCGCCTTCCCACAGGTCGTCCAGTGTTGTCGCCTTGAACCATGTCACCACTTCATTCGACATAGGCGGCCTCAATGTAGTCCATGACGCCAATGCCGCTGTCGGTGAACTTCATATCGTCCGGCAGCCGCTTGTCATTAAACCAGATCGCCATCGGCAAGTTGCGGGCTGCAACACGCAGACCCACAGTGTGATGTGCGACCTTGGACGCAATGGCCGCCATATCGTCTGCGTCATCGACAGGAATAAGTTGTGTCAGAAAGTCGCCGCGAAACGCAGCCATCAAAGGGATCATCGCCATTTACAGTCCTCCCATCCGGTCCATGCGTTACTCTGCGGCCTGGCGCAGTTGTTTCACCCAGGCATAGTTATCGGCGTCATTGCCGGCCACATCAGGCGTGATGCTCATGTATTTCAGTGCCCCCTCCAAGGTGGGCGGCTGGATATGACCGGCAAGGAACCGGTCGATGACCGAAAGATGGGTGTCATACCGCTCTGGTTGGCTTTGCCAGACCCACTGGCAGACCTCGCTGCAGAAGGTGACCTTGCGGCCATTGTGAACATGGCTGAACGGCTTTTTGCCCACAGAATTGCCGGTCACCGGCAATTGACAACAATTGCAAACCATCGGCAAGGTTTCGGGATAGGTTTTTTCAATCCGTCCCGATCGCACGTTTTCGGCAATGACATCCCAATACTTGCCAAAACGGTCATTCCAGCCTGGATACTTTTCTTCAAGCCAATCGCGCTCGGCGGCAGATGCGCCAGCGTCCGGATTCCACCAGACCGTGGGCCGCCAGAACCACACACCCAGATGCTGGGCATGGTGATACCATTCCAGTTCGGGTATGAAATGTTCTTGCCAATACCACGGCACTTCCATCCCCAGATCCTTGAATTGGTCAACAAACTGACGGCAAATCCACTCTGTCATGAATTCCTTGAAGCTCATGGTCCGGTGTTCCAGAGGCGTATAGTAATCCATCGAAAAGCCGGTCAGCAGGCCGAATATGCGCCACGACCGCCAGAACATCTGGTCAACCAGCTTTTGCGCCTCGGCTTTCTTGCCGTTCTCGATCAGGATTTTCAGCGTCGGCTCGCCTTGCTGGGAATGGCGCGCCTCATCCGTCTGGATGGATGAGATCAACGCCCCGAATTCGATGTCCCCCACATGCAGGGCGTCGGCAGACATCCCCAGAAATTGCAGGTTGGTAAAGCCTGTCTCGAACGTGAAGGTCAGCTGGATCGCCGTCGATACCGCATCGTTGGCGGTGAACATGTCATCAAACAGGCTGCGCGCCGCGATGGCCGCCCATTGGTTGGTGTGGATGGCCTTGTGGGCCCAATCCATCTGAGGGTCCTTTTCGATCAGGCAATAGGGGAAATAGATTTGCGCCTGCCCATGCCGGCATTCATCAAGCGTGCCAAAGCTGGCCATGTTGCGCCACGCCGCCGCACGACCGAACCGCGCCATCCGCGCCTCACCGATAGACGCCAGGTACTCCGGGATTGGTATCGCGCCGTAGTGCGCCTTGATGGCCGATTTCCAGCCCGGATCCAGTTTTTCGTACATGTCGGACCGCGCCACGGTCGAACGCAGCGAATAGATCCCCGCGTCCTTGCCCGCCTGATTGTGCACGTATTCCCGGAAGGTCAGCTTGTAGGGCTCGTCCCAGCCCCACCAATTGCTGCTTTCGATGCCGAAGCTTTTCGAAAGCTCTTCCGGAAAGGCCTCTGCGTCGGAGACATAGCTGAAGGCCCAGTTCATGTCCCTGGCAGTGTCATAGTAGTCGTGGCGTTGTAATTTTGGCATGTGCACGTTCCCTGTCGTTTTTGGTCCCTTCCGCTGCAAGTCTTGGCGGAGGATCGATGGCGGGAGAGGGCGTAACCCGGCAGTTCCGACGGCGCCACAACAGTGGCGAGCACTGAAACCCGACTTTCAGATCTGCCCTCCCAGCAGATATAAGCCTCGGATATCCCGTCTGAATTGCCGACCTGAGAATCAAGCTAGCATGACAGTCTTTGGTTTGCCTTTAGCCCGTCAGTAGCACTTTCAGGCCCCTTCTAGCGCCTTTTTCGGACCATACTAAGGCGTGCTTGCCCCCTGGATCGCACCGCCACAGATCAATCCGCCCGCGACCAACCCGGGTGGTCCGGGCCGCACCTGACGACGCGCTTAATACGGCAGCCCCGTATAGTTTTCGGCCATGACCCGGCGTGCCGAAAGTGACCCGCGCAGGGACGCAAGTTCTGTATCCTGCATCCGGCGTTCATAGTCATTATGTTCGGGAAAGCGGTGCATCATCGTGGTCATCGACCATGAAAAGCGCATGGCTTGCCATATGCGCGCCAGTGCCTTAGCCGAATATCCGTCCAGCCCCGATGCGTCGCCCATGCCATAGAACGCGATCAATCCTTGTGACAGATAGTGCACATCTGACGCCGCAAGGTTCAGCCCCTTGGCCCCGGTTGGCGGCACGATATGGGCCGCATCTCCGCACAGGAACAGGTTGCCCCAGCGCATCGGCTCCGTCACAAAGCTGCGTAAAGGGGCAATGGATTTCTCGATTGACGCGCCGGTGACCAGTCTTGTTGCAACATCGTCAGGCAGGCGGCGTTTCAATTCGGTCCAAAAAGCATCATCCGTCCAATCCTCGACCTTGTCGGACAGCGGCACCTGAATGTAATAGCGCGACAGCACCGGATTGCGCATGGAACACAGGGCAAACCCGCGGGCATGGCTGGCATAGATCAACTCGTGTTCAACCGGTGGCGTGCGAGACAACACGCCAAGCCAGCCAAAGGGATAGACCTTTTCATATTCGCGCCGCACAGTGTCAGGGATAGACGGCCGACTGACACCATGAAACCCATCGCAGCCCACGACAAAATCGCAGCTCAGTTCTTGCGTCTTTCCATCCTGTAACCACGTCACCCGTGGTCGGGACGATTGCAGATCGTGCAGCGTGACGTCTTCGGCGTTGTGAACGATGGTGGCCCCGATAGCGTCTTGTGCATCATAAAGGTCCTTGGTCACCTCGGTCTGACCATAGACCATGACATTCCTGCCGCAGGCCTCTTCAAAGTCGATTCGGAACATGTCGCCGTTGCTGGCCAGAAAGCAGCCATCATGAACCAAACCCTCGCGGTCCATCCGCGCGCCTGCCCCGGCCTTGCGCAACAACTCGACCGTGCCCCACTCCAGCACGCCCGCCCGGATCCGCGACAGCACATAGGTGCGATCCTTGCGCTCCAGCACGACGGTGCTGATCCCCGATTTGTTCAGCAATTGCGATAGCAGCAGACCCGACGGCCCGCCTCCGATGATTGCGACCTGGCTGTGCATCCTGTTCTCCCATTTCCGACCATACTTGCCTTGCGCCACGGGGTTTGAGAATGGACGGACCGCACCAAGCATGGTACTTTTCGGACATGGAACCCGCAATCATCCCAGCATGGCAGTTGTATGGCGAGGACCGGGCGTTTCCCGATGTCCTGCATGTCGAACGGATCGTAGACCGGGCCGCGGGTCTGGACTGGCAGATTGCGCCGCACCGGCACCTGCACCTGCATCAGATCTTTCTGTTGCTCGATGGCAAGGCCGAGGTGACACTGGACGGGCGCAGGATGGATATGGCGCTGCCGATGCTTTTGAACCTGCCGCGCGGGGTGGCGCATGGGTTCGCGTTTTCCGCCGGGATGGAGGGCTATGTCCTGACCCTGCCCATTCAGGAATTGCCCGAGCTTTTTGGACCAGAGGCTGAAACCCTGCGGCCCTTGACCCGACCCTTTGCCGCACAGGCCAGTCCGGCGATGTCGGACGCATTTGATGCCTTGGCGCAGGAACATGCGACCCGCCGGCCGTTTCGCCGCGCACGTCTGAAATCACTGGCGATGCAGGTCGTCATTGATCTTTTGCACCTGCCAGAGGCGATGGATGGCATGGCTTCTCAACCCGGCGACCCCCGCGTGCAGCGCTTTCTCGATCTTGTCGAGGCGCACTTTCACGACGGCTGGAGCGTTGAGTCCTATGGCCGCGCGCTTGGTGTCTCGGCACGCCACCTCAGCCGTTTGTGCAAGATGTCGACCGGGCTTTCGGCGGGCCAAGCGATCGATGCCGCGACGTTTCGTGAAGCGTGCAGTTAGCTGGTTTACACGCGCATGTCGGTGGCCTCGGTGGGTTATGCCGTTGGGTTTGGCGACCCGTCCTATTTCACCCGCGCGTTTCAGCGGCATCTTGGGCTTTCGCCCACGCAATACCGCGCGCGATTTGAGGGTTAGCTTAGAAGCGCTTTCAACCGGTCCGGGCCTGCCATGATGTCGGCTTCTGTCGGGGTCAATCCGGCGTCCAGCAGGCGGCGGGCGATCATATGGTCCGCCGGACAGCCGATGGTTTCAACGGCAATCAGACGGCCTTGACGCAGATGATAAACCGCCAGCCGTGCATCGTCCTGCCGCAAGATTTGCGCATCGGCGCCCGTTGACAGCCCGGCGATTTGCAACTTCAGCGGGCCGATATCTGACCAGAACCACGGCACAGTCCGAAATGCCAATGCCGTGCCAAGCGCCAAGGTGCGGGCCAGATGGCGGGCCTGATCGGTGGCATTCTGCACACTTTCCAGCCGCTCTGGCTGGCCCGTTTGCCAATGCGGGGTACAGGCGACATCGCCGATCGCCCAGACATGCGGGGCAGAGGTGGCCAGCGTCGCATCCGTCAAGACCCCGTTGGCACAGGCGATACCCGCCGCCTCGGCCAATTCCGTGCCGGCATTGGCCCCGATGCCCACAAGGACAAGATCGGCCTCGATGGTTTCAGGCCCCAGAATGGCGGTTATGCGACGGCCTTTTGTGGCAAAACCCGTGCCGCGCCAACCAGTGAACACGCTCACCCCAAGCCCGCGCAATGTCTTTTCCACCAGCGCCGAGGTTTCTGGTGCGGCCACACGGGCCAAAACCCGCGGCGCTGCCTCCAGCACCGTCACGGATTTGCCCATCGCAGCCAAAGCGGCGGCAGTTTCAAGGCCGATGAACCCGCCACCAATGACCGTCAGCCTTTGGGCATCCGCGATGGCTGCGCGCAGGGCCACGGCATCATCAAGGCTGCGCAGGCTGTGCACATTTTGGGCTGCTGCCAGATCCGGGATCATGCGGCTGCGCGCACCCGTGGCAAGGATCAGATCACCGTAAGTCAGTGTCGTGCCATCGTGCAAGGTGATCTGCATGGCATCCGTGTCGATGCTGATAACCGTTGCGACACGCCGCGCGATCTGTGCTGCGTCATAGGTCTGGGCCGCCCGCAAGGGCTGTGGCTGGGCAGCGGGGTCTTTCAGAAAGGTCTTTGACAGTGGCGGCTTGTGATAGGGAAGCGCTGCTTCGGCATCAATCAAGGTGATCGGCAGGGCGTAGCCTTCGGCGCGCAGACTGACCGCCAGCTGACTGCCGGCATGGCCCGCCCCAATGATCAGGGCCCCGATGATCACTGCGCCGCTCATCTGCAAGCCACCCGCAGGACGATGCCCTGCACTGCGTCGACAGCCCGGATCTGGCAGGTCAGGCGGCTGTTGGGTTGGGCGTTGAGTGCTACAAATTCGATCGTATCGGCTTCCAGCGTTTCCCGCTCTGGAAGGGTTCCTGCTTCCAGATAGCAATGGCAGGTCGCGCACATGGCTGATCCGCCACATTCACCGATGATGCCGTCGATCCCGGCGCGGGTGGCGGTCAACATCAGGCTTTCGCCCGGCAAGGCAGTGACGGTCCGGGCCACGCCACCCGGTTCGATAAAGGTGATTTCGGGCATTCTGACCTCACAGAAACTGGCGGCCGCCGTCGATGATGATGGTCTGGCCGGTGATGAAGGTTGCAAGGGGGGAGGCGAGGAAAAGGGCCGCGCCAACCATGTCGTCAGACCCTGCGGCGCGTTTGATGGCCCCGCGCGTGACGCCATATTCGGCG
>JANOMH010000529.1:0-7182 GCA_031420215.1 Rhodobacterales bacterium
CTGACCCTGCCGCCAGAGAAGTTCCGCACCCTTCTGGAGCTGATGCAGGACAGCACCGCCGCCGGGGGATTGATCGCCCGCGCTGCCAACCGCTTCCTTGGCAAATCCGACCGCGAAGCGGCCTCGGTGATGTCTTCGGCGCAGCGCCACACCCATTTCCTCGACAGCCCGCGCATCGTGGCAGCTACAGCCCGCTCAGACTTCCAGTTCTCTGCCCTGCGGCATGATCTGACCTCGATCTTCCTCGTCCTGCCGCCAAACCGCCTCGATGCCTACAGCCGCTGGCTGCGGCTTCTGGTGGCACAGGCGCTTCAGGACATAGCCAGAGACGCGGAAGCGGCTCAGGCAGGCTCTGCGCGCCTGAAACAGCCCGCCCTGTTCCTCCTCGATGAGTTCGCAGCCCTGGGCCGTCTGGAGGCCGTGGAACGCGCCATGGGGCTGATGGCGGGCTATGGGCTGCAACTGTGGCCGATCCTTCAGGACATGAGCCAGCTGAAAGACCTCTACGGCGCGCGGGCCAATACCTTTGTGGCCAACGCGGGCGTACTGCAATGCTTCGGGGTGAACGACTTCGAGACCGCCAAATGGCTGAGCCAGATGATCGGGCGGGAAACCACCGGCTATCAGACCGAAAGCCACAAACCCGGTGATGCACCCTCGACCTCTTACAACGTCACCGCGCGCGACCTGATGACCCCGGATGAGATCATGCAGATTCCGCCCCACGTCCAGCTGCTGCGCGTCCAGGGCAAGCCGGTGATCATCGCCCGCAAGCTGCGCTACTTCGCGGACAAAGAGTTCGACGGGCTGCACCAATCACCAAACTCGCAACCCGCAAATCCTAAATCTGAACGCTGATCGCGCAACACCGATCTCTGAACACACATCGCATGTCCCTGATCACGGAAATCACAATGCCCAACGCCGGTTCTGCCACCCCTGCCCTCTCTATCGTCGCACTCACTGAAAATGTGGATCTTCTCAGTGTTGTCGTGGCCCAGATGGCAGAAAGGCTGAAACAGCAAGAGCAAGTCCTCGCGGGGGTTCAGAAGGTCATGCTGGAAAGCCGGGACGCGGCTCAAGCGGCGAAGCAGCAGACCGACCCTGCCCGCTATGCGCGACACATCGAGCAGGAACTCGACAAGACAATCGGCAGGATTTTGGACCGGCTGGATGTTCAGCATTCTAACTTCGAAGCTGACCGGCGCGATACCGCATACAGGCTGGAGGAGCTGGTCCTACAGGAAGAAAACGTTCTTCAGCGCCTTCGGGCTGATCAGGAAAGCGCGGGGCGCTGGAAAAAGCGCATTCCGTTCATAGCATTCTTCGGGCTGCTCCTGGCGCTTGGGTTGGCCATCGCCCTGCCCCGTTTCTTAGTAGTTAGCAGCACTGCTTGCGCTGTCATTGGAGGTGAGTGGCTGAAGGAGAACGTAAGCGACCGATTAGCCTGTGTTTTCTGTGTACGCTGATGAGGCATGATCGGGATATGCAGACTTATGCTCGCAACGTTGGGTGTTATATATGTGTTAGATAGGTGTTACGCGAATCACCAAGCCTTATAAGTCATTGAATAATAATAGTTAATTAGGTGTTTTTTTTTCTGCTGGTGGGTGATCTTACGAAAGACGGTGGGTGATACTACGAAAGACGGTGGGTGATCTTACGAAAGATTGCTGGTGGGTGATACTACGAACCGCTTGTGTCGGTGGGTGAAATTACGAATAGTGCGATGATGGTGGGTGAAATTACGAAGCAGGACCGAACGCCGTTGCTCCCTTTGCGTCATGCACAGGGCGACTTCTTCGTGTGCGATATCTTCGACGCTGCGCCTAAAGGCGACATGGCCTCGATGGCGTACCCTATCTTTACCCTTTCGACGAAGCCCGACACGAAAAAACGCCGCTATGTAGCCACTGATGGCAAGAGCTATGTGGAAATCAGACCGAACATGATCGGCCTTGCCACGGTTCATGATCGTGACGTGCTGATCTACTGTATCTCGCAGGTTATGGCTGCTCTGAACGATGGCAAGACGGTCCACCGTACCTTGCGATTTAAGGCATATGATTTGCTTGTCGCGACCAATCGGCCTGTGGCCGGAACTGGTTATACCGGCCTCAAGGCTGCGCTTGAGCGGCTACAGGGAACCCAGATCGAAACGAACATCATCACAGGTGGCATCGAACAGATTGACGGGTTCAGTTTGATTGATCGCTATAGGATCGTGCGTGAAACCCGCGACGGCCGTATGGTCGATTTGGAAGTTACCCTCTCCGATTGGGTATTCAATGCGATTGCTGGTGATGATGTTCTGACACTGAACCGCCGCTACTTCCAGCTCCGCAAACCTTTAGAGCGCCGCCTGTATGAACTGGCTCGTAAGCAGTGTGGCACTCAACCGGAATGGAAGTGTGGTCTTGAAAAGCTACAGGCCCGTACCGGCTCGACATCCTCAGACAAGGAATTTCGGCGGCTCGTGAAGGATATTTGCAAGGCCGACGAAGAACACGATCACATGCCGGACTATGCCTTCCGGCTGGAAGCCGACATCCTGACTGTAACGCCAAAACTAGAGTTTCTGCATGCATATACAGCCAAACCTCAACAGGACCGGCTGACCGGCGGTTACATTTTGCCCCTCTCGCCGGATACGCTTGAGCGGGCGCGGGAGCTTGCGCCGACGTGGGATATCAATGTCCTGGCTGGAGAATGGCGAACCTATGCTGCAAGGCAGAAGGAACTTCCAAAGAATCCTGATGCTGCATTCCTTGGATTCTGCAAAAGCTGGTACAAGAAGCGCGGCCGCAATGGCTGGTAGAGTATTTACTCAAAAACTCACTTACTCAAATACTCAATCCATAGATCACGGGTGATGCTAGATATAGTTCGGCCTTCTTCCGCAGCACGCCCCTTGATCCGGCGGTAGAGGGAGTCTTCAATCTCTGCGTTCAGACGGCGCTTTTTCTCGTTCGTTTCAGCCACATCATTCAGAAGCCTCGTCTTGATCTCATCGCGCTGACTCGGTCGTTTGCTCGAAAGGGCCATCATGCCTTCTCCGCGTTGATAAAGGCGAGGATTTCATCTGTTAGGGCGTTCATTTCCGCCAAGGCATCGGCGTTCTTGCTGTCGAAGACCGTCCCCCCTTCGCTTGCGGTTTGGGGATAGACCTGCCGCTGGGTGATGTGCGCAGCGAACACCCCCAAACCCTGTTCTTCGAGCGCTTTGACGATCTCGTCGCCGAGACGTGTTCCGGCGATTGCCCGACTGATGATGAAGCGGGCCGCAGGTTTGCCGTCAGTCACCTCCTGACGGGCCTTGATAAATTCCACCAGGTCCGAAGCCGCCCACAGATCGTAGGGACTGGGCGTCACCGGGATAAGTACAAAATCCGCAACCTTGATGCTTGCGGCGATCATGTCTTCAAGTTTGGCTGCGCCATCAACCACGACGAAGTCGTAGGCAGAGGCAACATCAGGCAGGCTTTTTACATTGTTAGCTCGGTCCAAAGCCACGAGAGGTATGGGGTTCTTTTCATCAACTGCGTGCCAGTCTCTGGCACTGCCTTGGGGATCGGAATCTACTATCAGAACCCTATGCCCGCGCTCGTGCAGCGCACGGGCTAAGTTCGTGGAGATGGTGGTTTTACCGCTACCACCCTTGGGATTCAGTATCGAAATAATTGGCACTCAGCCCCCCTGTGTAAATGAGTTTTTACTCAAATGAGTATATACTCATTTTTTGAATCAGAGCAACGTTGTTTTGGAGCGTGGCGGCAGGGGCTATAGTCGGGCCTTCAGCCGCTGCATGAAATCCATCCGCTCATGCAGGATGGCTACAATGACCGGGCGGCTTCCGGCCAACCAAACGATGAAGTGATGCTCGCAGCGGTGGATGTGAACACCTTCCTGCAATCCGTCGAGCGCCTTCGATCTCGCGCGTCTGTCACCCACGGCTTCGCAACATGCTTCGATCTGGTCGAAATACTTATCGGCCTGCTCAGGGCCCCACGTTTTGTAGGTGTAGCGCCAGATGTCGCGCAAATCCGTTTCAGCGGCGAGCGTGAGGTCATAGGACTGCATAGGAACAGCTACAGCCCGACCTGCTTGTGTGCTTCACGCCGAATGTCTGCAAATGACTTCGTGGAAAACTCACCACGCCGTGCCTGCTCGATCCTAGGCTTCAAAAAGGCGGCCAAGGCGGCAACCGCCTCGTCCTCACTCATGTCGTGAAGGGCAGGGGCATCGCCAAGGGTACGCTTCAGAACATAATCTTTAATGCTCTCGCCTTTCAGCGCAGCGATGGCCTTCAACTTCTGGTGTTCTTCGGGGGTGATGTCGATTGAGAGTCTAGGCATGGCCATAAGGTAGCGCATCGCAGTGCACAAAACAACATTTGTGTGTCTAAGCCTGCCGGACGGTATTCACGCTGCCTCGGAACAACTGCGTGTCTCGGACAAGGGCCGCAATTGAGGCATGGGCCATCAAACCCTAAATCCAAGTGCGGCTATCTCGTTGTCCGGCAGGAGCATGTCGATGAAATCATCAAAACTGCCCGCAACCTTGTGGAAGAAGGTCTCAAAGGTGGCGTTGGTTTCCATGTCACCTTCCCAAATCTCAGGATTGGCCCGTGTCGGATCGTTCTGGTAGTTGAGGCACGTCCAACCGCCCGCCCCAAGCTGAGCGAAGGGGATCACATCCACGAAGGGACGGTCGTAGATGTTATAGACGTACTCCGTGATGTCCTTGGCCTCGCGCCCCAGCCGATCAAGCGGCTCAAGGTATTGCATGAAACCCAAATATCGCCCACCCTGCGCCAAGGCCCCGGTTACTCTAGATGAACAGAACTTGCCTCGCTTTATGATAGATGCGTGTCCTGTCGTCTTGTAGCCACGGCGCAACTCTTCAGGAAACCTGACACCAAGACGTGTTTCGACCTCAACTATCTGGGCTTCCGTCGCTGCTGGTAGCGGCGTTGTCAGGTAGCTTCCCCATGTGAAATTGCTCATTTCTTCCCTATGGATTGATTGTGCTGGCCCATCCGACATGGCCGAAGGTTAAGTGAGCGCGCCTATCGAGCAAGAGCATCGGTCCCGTGCCATCCTGGTTCAATGAAATACCATCATGATGCCAAGTCAGTCCCGTGATCTGTGCCCTTCCTAACCTGATGTCATCAAGCTGAGTTTTGGTAAACAGGCGCGCATCGACCCGTCCTGCCTCGATTTTTGCCCAAAGCGCCCGTGATGCGGCCTGCATGTCAGCTCTGTCCATCCCGACACCGCGCCCGACAGGGTCCGGAATGTCCACCCGCGCCACCCTGAGCTGGGAGAAGTCCGGTACGCCATCCATATAAGACACCGAAACCGTTCGGCCATTAAGGGACGAAGCAGGGTCGTTGATCGTCGTCGTATATCGGACCTGACCGCCCGGCATGATCTCGACGTCATTGCCGGGTTTCGCCTTCCAGTTACGAAAGTTCGGCGCATTTAGACCGCCGCTTGTCCGGCCCAGAAACCTTCCACCATCGTCGAGAATATCTGCGGTGATGCGGATCGGAGATCGAGCTGCCGCACCCACGATGCCGAACAACCCGCCGGTGACCAATGACAGAGCTTCGGGATAAAAGCGCCGCCCGGTCTCGATGCGCATCCCATCATTGACGGCAGTTGCATCGGCAGCCGAGACGCCTTGGCCGGCGATCCGCTGCAGGTCTGCGCTTAAGGCATTCCATTTCGCGGTGTCATAACTGCCACGCTGATCGCGTTCCTGCTCGACAGCTCGGGCTGCCGCGACGAAGCCCCGGCCAATCTCCCGAAGCGCGGAAAGCCGCTCTTCCTCGCCGGCAAGGCCTCGAGGCAGATATTGCACACCCGCCATAAGAATAAGGGCGTTCAGGAAGTTGTCTGCGCTTTGAGGCGCATCTTGGCGAAGCTCGCCCAACACTGCTGAGGGGTGGATACCGTCAAAGAAGGGGCTGGTCGACATTCCCTGCGCCATGTCATCGGCGCCTTTGCGATAGGCTTCGGCTTCAGCAATCAGCCGGGCACGGTCGGCATCTGGCCCAAACAGCAGACCACTGCGGGCAAGCGCGCCCGGCTCGCGCGATGCCAGTTCGTAACGATAGGCGGCGGCCCTGAATGCCTCCGCCAAGGCCCGTTGTTGTGCCTCTTGATCCGCCGTCTTGTTGAGCAGAGCGGCAAGAGCTTCAATCGCAGGCCGCAAAGCCCGCATCTCTGCCTCAGCATTGCGGCGCATCTGGTCACGATCGGCGTCACCATAACGGAATGCGAATCCGTCCCAATTTTTCGGAGCAGTCGCAGCCTGATCCTGAACATAGGGTTCTGCATGGCAGCGGCAGTTGAAGGCTTGCCCTGGATGCCCGCCCTCCGGCGGATCATCCCAACTGAAAATCTGGTCATCATAATGTGCGTGTGCTGATCGCACCTTGCCGTCATCGCGTGAGCGCCAGACATATTGACGAATTCCAAGGGCGCGCTGCCGCAGTTCGTTGATAAGGCCTGCAAACCCGCGCAGAAGATGCTGTTCCATCGCCTCGCGGATCGGGCGCAGCCGCTGAAGGTGTGAATGCCATTCAGACCAGATGACCTCGATCCGATCTTCCCATAGAGTCAGGGTCTCGGCACGGGCGGCAGTGACACCCGGCAGTTCTGCCGCCGTCAGGGGTGGGTTATACAGCCCGCCAACCGCCTGCAAAAGCATCGTCGTGTTTGCCTGGATGACGGCATCCAGTTTGGCTGCGAAGCTGTCGCGCAGGGCGGCATAATTCGGAAACTCGCTCTTGATGGAAAAGGCTATTTGCCCCCCGACCCAGGCATCTGCCTTGCGCCTGAGGAAAAATTCGCCGCTCCCACCTGTGCGCAGGAACTGGGTAAACTTCGTTTCCATATACCACTGCCGCCCTTGGGATCTGGCGCAGAGCTTGCACAAACATCTTTAATTCTAGGAAAATGCTGCGCGCGACAGGTGAACATTTTGGAAAGGTTGTCCCACGGTGACACATCCTTGAATTCTGTCACACTCGTCTCACGGTTTTCACGCTGACCCGGAACAGCTGCGCGATCTCGGGCAGTGGCCGCAGCTCATCATCACGCATCCGTCGCACTTCGACCTTTTGCGCGGCGGATAGGACAGGGGGCCTGCCCCCCACCCGGCCACGCTTGCGGGC
>JANOMH010000530.1:0-2613 GCA_031420215.1 Rhodobacterales bacterium
AGTTCATGACACTCCCTTGCCAGCGCCGAGGCATGGCTGCTTATCGCCCACATCGGCCGCCTTATCCGCCTGCTGGCAAGGCCATGACATCATTCAAAGAGTTTCGGATCAGCCTCTCAGGCAGATAAGCCCGCCCGCCCGCTCCAAAACCAGCACAGCGGCTCCCTATCAGTCGGCGGCGACAGGCCCCGGTCGACTAACCCAATCGCTCCAGCAGCTTGCAATAGGCGGTTTGCCCGGTGCGAAAGTTCGACAGCCGGAAGAATTCGTTCGGGGCGTGCAGGTTTTCGTCGTTCATCCCAAAGGCAAAGACGGTGGCGTGTATGCCAAGCTCGTTCAGCAGCATGGACATCACCGGGATCGAACCACCTGAGCGGGTGATATAGGGTTTCTTGCCGTAGACTTCGGTCAAAACCTCTGCAGCGGCGGTGCTGGAATTATGGCCGGTGGGTACAAGAAAGGGGTCGGCGCTGCCTGCGAGGCGGTCGACATGTACCCGCAGACCGGGCGGACAATGTGCCTCGACATGCGCTTTCAACAAGACAAAAATCGCATCGGGGCGTTGGTTGGCGACCAGGCGGCAGGTGATCTTGGCAAAAGCTTGAGCGGGCAGCACAGTCTTGATGCCACAGCCCTGCCAGCCGCCCCAGACCCCGTTCAGCTCGAACGTAGGTCGCGCCCACAGACGTTCGCGCGTTGTGTAGCCTTCTTCGCCAAAGACATCCGGCACACCAAGATCAGCGATGTACTGCGCCTCGTCAAAGGGAACGCAGGCAATCGCCGCGCGATCCTCGACCGTCAGATCGATGACGTCATCATAAAACCCGGCGACTTTGATCTTTCCATCCAGTCCTTTCATCGAGGCAATGATATGCGACAGGCCGTGGATCGGGTTGGCGATGCCTCCGCCCTGCTGACCAGAGTGCTGATCGCCCTTGGCGCCGCTAACCGTGATTTCTGCTGCAACCAGCCCCTTGAGGCCGGTGATCAGATTGGGCTGATCTTCGGTCCATTGGCTGCCATCGGCGGAAAAAATCATGTCGGCTTTCAACAGCGCGCCATTGGCTTTGATGAACGGCGGCAAATGGGGGGAGCCGATTTCCTCTTGTCCCTCAAAAAAGAACTTCACGTTGACAGGCAGGCGGCCCGTCGTTTTCAACAAGGCCTCGACCGAAAGGATCGGGATCAGCATCCCCCCCTTGTCATCCGAGGCACCCCGCCCCCAGACCTTGCCATCGCGAACTTCAGGAGCGAATGGGGGGGTTAGCCACAGATCGAAGGGTTCGGCAGGTTGAACGTCGAAATGGCCATAGATCAACACGGTGGGTTTGCCCGGCCCGGCATGCAGCCAGTCGCCGTAAACGACAGGGTGCCCCTCGGTTGCGATCATGCGCACGTTTTCAATGCCCGCCGCCTCAAGCCGCGCGACGACCCAGTTCCCGGCAGTTACAACATCCGCGACATGAGCCGAAGATGCTGAAACCGAAGGGATGCGCACAAAGTCGAGAAGTTCATCGACAAAGCGCGCCTGGTTGGTGTCCAGATAGTCTGCCCAGTTCATCAGCTGACCTTTCATGCCGAAGGCATGCGCGTTTCGACCAATTCGGCCCAATACGAGGCTCCGAACGGGATCGCCTCGTCATCGAAATTGTATTCAGGATGATGGACCTCGGCCGTATTTCCATTGCCGACCTGAATATAAGCCCCTGGGCAGGCCTGCAGCATATAGGCAAAATCCTCGCCCCCCATGATCGCGGGGCAATTGGTGTCAACCGCAGTCGGGCCAGAGATTTTGGCGGCCACTTCGGCGGCAAAAGCGGTTTCCCGCTCGGCATTGACCATCGAAGGATAGCCGGGCTTCCACTCCAACTCGACCGCGCCGCCAAAGGCCTGCACAGTGCTGGTCACGATAGTTTTCAGCCGCTCTTCGGCGATCTTGCGCATTACCGGATCGAACGTGCGGACGGTGCCGCGAATTTCGACGCGCTCGGGGATGACGTTCCACGCTTCGGATTCAGTGCGCAGCGAGGTGACCGAAACGACCACGGATTCCAGCGGATCGATACTGCGTGAGACGATGGTTTGCAGCGTCATGACAATCTGGCTTGCCATGACAGTGGTATCAATCGTGCGGTGCGGATAGGCGGCATGACCGCCTTTGCCCAACAGTTTCAAAGTGAAGTTGTCTGTCGCTGCATAAAACGGGCCGGGTTTTATCGAGAAATGGCCAATCGGCAACCCTGGCGAGTTGTGCATGCCGTAGATTTCCTTAATGCCAAACCGCGTGATCAGCCCGTCCTTCACCATGGCTTCCCCCCCGGCACCTCCTTCTTCGGCAGGTTGAAAGACCACGGCCACCGACCCGTCAAAGTTCCGCGTCTCGGCAAGGTATTTAGCCGCCCCCAGCAGCATGGCGGTATGGCCATCATGCCCGCAGGCGTGCATTTTGCCGGGGGTCTTGCTGGCATAGGGCAGGCCGGTCGCCTCCAGGATTGGCAGGGCGTCCATATCGGCGCGCAGGCCGACAACATGGCCCCGCGTGTCGGTGCGGCCCTTGATCACCCCGACCACGCCCGTGCGACCGATGCCTTCGACCACGTCATCGCAGCCGAA
>JANOMH010000531.1:0-1577 GCA_031420215.1 Rhodobacterales bacterium
GTTTCACCTTGGCGGCGTCGGGCTGATGGATGCGATGGACGGCGCGCCGAATGCCGCCCTGATGCGCCATGCCAAAGCCCGCGGCTGCATCACCACGGTCGATGTCTTTGCCGGGTCCGCCGACGATCTTCCCGATGTCGAGGCGGTGCTGCCCTGGACGGATTATTTCATCCCCTCGGTCGAGGAAGCGCAGGCGCTCAGCGGGCTGACCGATCTGGCCCAGATGGCCCAGTTCTTTCTGGATCGCGGCGCGCAGTGCTGCGTGTTCACGCTAGGTGCAGACGGGGCCTATTACCACCACCGCGACGGCACGATATTCACCGTGCCCGCGTTCGCTATTGATGTGATCTGCACCTGCGGCTGTGGCGATGTGTTCAACGCAGGCTTTGCCGTGGGTCTGCTGCAAGGCATGACACCGCGCGATTGTGTCCGGTTGGCGCAGGCCTGCTCGGCGCTGAATGCAACCGGGCTGGGCAGTCAGGCGGGTGTGACAACACTGCCCGAGGCGCTGGAATTCATGAATACCTGCGCCGTGCGGCCATCTCGCACCTGACGCGACCCACGATACGACAATGAAAAATGGAACAGGAGGATATTCCATGTCTGCACTCTTTCGCCGGGTGACTGCCGCAGCCCTTTGCAGCGTCGCCCTTACGGCTATTGCTGCGCCCACATTCGCGCAAAACCAGCTTGATCTGATCACGCCCATCGACGGCGAGCTGACTTTTGTGTTCATCCCCAAGGTCATCCACCCGTGGTATGACGTGGTCCAGGAAGGCGGCGCGTATGCGGTCGCCGAACTGGCCAAAGAAGGCATCATCGTCAACATGATCTGGGATCAGCCGCCCCAAGCCGATGTGGCCGATCAGAACCAGCGGATCGAGGCGAATATCGGCCGCCATCCCGACGGTCTGGCCGTGGCCTGTCTGGATCAGGCGACCAATGTGCAGCTTTTGGAAGAGGCAAAAGCGGCGGGGCTCAACGTCTTTACCTTCAACTCGTTCTGTTCCGAGGATTTCCCGTTTGTCGGTCAGAAAAACAGCTATCAGGATGGCTATGACCTGGGCATGTTCCTGGCCGATCATGTCGGCGGCACCGGCGAGGTTGGCATTCTGGCCGGCAGCCTGACCGCAACCGACCATGTGGAGCGGATCAACGGCTTCAAAGACGCGCTGGCCGGGTTCCCGGACATGAGCATCGTGTTTGAGCAGCCCGATAACGATGTTCTGGAAGAAGCCGTGACCCTGACCGAAAACGCGCTGCAGGCGCATCCAAATCTGGTCGGTCTGTTCGGGTCGAACGCATCGAACCCGATCGGTGCTGCACGGGCCGTACAAAACGCCGGTCTGTCGGGCAAGGTCGCGATTGTCGGTATGGATGACCTGCCGGAAGCGGTCGAGTTTGTCTGCAACGGTACGATCACTGCGCTCAAGGCGCAGCGCCAGTGGGATATCGGCTATTGGACAGTGCGCTACATGGTGGCGATGAACCAGAACCACACCTATCCGATGGATCACAACACCGGCTCGCGGTTTATCACCCAAGCTGACTGCCCGTCGTAATGCAGTCGGGCCGCG
>JANOMH010000532.1:0-2832 GCA_031420215.1 Rhodobacterales bacterium
TCGGCCGAAAACGCCGGGGCACAGACGGCAATGTGTTTCTTGCCGGCCTTGGCCATCCGGGCCACTTCCTCGACCGTATAGGGTTTAAGCCACTCTTCGCGGCCAAAGCGTGACTGGAACGTGGTTACGATCTGGGTCTTGTCCCAACCCAGCCTTTCGCGCAGCAGCCGCGTGGTTTTTTGACATTGGCAGTGGTAGGGGTCGCCTTCGCGCAAGTACCGCTCCGGCACGCCATGATAGGAACAGACCAGCACTTCGGGCTTTCGGGCTGCCGCCGCATAGGCCCGTTCGATCGATTGCGCCAAGGCTTCGATATAGACCGGCTGATCGAAATACGGCGCAACGATCCGCGCGACGGGTTGCCATTTTTCCAGCATCAGGGCCCGGAAGAACTGGTCATTGGCCGAAGCTGATGTGGCCCCGGCATATTGTGGATACAGCGGGAAAAACAGGATCCGGGTGCAGCCCGCTTCGGTCAAGGCCCGGACTTTGGATTTGGTCGACGGATTGCCGTAGCGCATGCAGTAGTCGACGATCACCTCATCGCCGAACCGGGCCTGCATTGTGGCATTGATCGCCGCCGTCTGTGCCTTGGTGATGGTCAGCAGCGGGCTTTCATTCGCCTCATTATTCCATATCGACCGATAGTTCGCCCCCGATGAAAACGGCCGTTTCGACAGGATCACCAGTTGCAACAGCGGCTGCCACAGCCAGACCGGATAATCCACCACCCGCTTGTCCGACAGAAATTCCGACAGATACCGCCGGACCGACCAATAGTCCGTCGCATCCGGCGTCCCAAGATTAGCCAACAGAATCCCGATCCGCGCTTTTTTGACCTTGGGATGATCGGGGGCTGCATGGGCCGGGGTCACGGCGCCGCTGATGTCCGGGGATGTGTCGTCGCGCATCGGATTTGTCCTGCGAATTGAGGGCTTACTGTAATGCAGATAGACGCTTTGGCCAGTGCGTCAATCGCCCTTGCGCAGGTTCTGGGCGGCACCCTGTTGCAGGACATCGGCCAGTCGATGTGTCGCAGAGCCGGGCCGCTGCGGTTGCTGTTGCGCTGGCGCAGGGGCCCAGCCGGTCAGGGTTACGATATCAAACGTCGCCGGAATGCGCCCGTCTGGTGTGCCAAAGACGGTCTGATAAATCCGCCCGGCGTCACCGAATACCGCCCGCCGCGTGGGTCTGCGCACCCTGGCGGCCAGTGCATTCCCCTCACCCATGCCGCGCAAGTCCTGCATCAGGGCGGGTAATCCGGCATAGCTGACCGTCAACGGCGTCGCGTCCGCCACTGGCAGGGCCAGCCCTGCCCGCTGCAACAGCGCCCCCAGATCCCGAATCTCGCCCATCGGGGCCACGCGCGGCGATAGCCCGCCGCTGACCCGCGTTTCAGCCTCGGCCATGGCGCTGCGCAGTTCATGCAGAGTTTGCCCGCCAAACAGCACCGCGATCAGTAACCCGTCCGGGCGCAGCGCATGCCGGCATTGGACCAGTTGCCCGACCGGGTCATTGGCCCAGTGCAGCGATAGCGCATGAATGACCAGATCATGTGCGCCGGGGTCCAGCCCCAACACCTCGTCATCCGGCACGATTGTCGCCTCGGGCCATGCCCCGCGCCAAAATTCGGGCAATCCGGTGACAATCGCAGGCGTCGTAAACGTTCTGTTAACCTCTGCCAGTCTCTCTTTGATCTCAACTGCCACTGCATCGTGCAGGAATGTCACCGCGAAACGTTTGCGGTTGCGCAACAGGGCGGGGCGGTCGGTCAGGGATGGCGGGGTCTGCATGACCCCCACATAGGAGAGTTCGGGTGAAACTGCAAAGCGCTGTCCGGCTGCTGTATCCGCCGCAATGTGTGTCTTGCGCCGCACTCACCGACAGCGATTTCGGGCTGTGTGGCGATTGCTGGCGCGATACGGCGTTTATCGGCGGGCTGGTCTGTGACGCCTGCGGCACACCTTTGCCCGGCGAGGATTCAGCAGAGGCCCTGCATTGCGATGATTGCATGACGATTGCCCGGCCCTGGACCAAAGGGCGGGCCGCGATGTTGTATCAGGCTAACGGCCGCAAAATGGTGCTGGGGATCAAACACAGCGACCGGACCGACCTTGCCCGTGCCGCCGGGGGGTGGATGGCCACAGCCGCCGGGCCATTGTTACAGCCCGACACGCTGATCGTTCCGGTGCCATTGCACTGGACCCGGCTGCTGCGCCGCCGCTATAACCAGTCGGCTTTGTTGGCGCATTGGGTCGCGTCCGCCGTCAAACGCCCGGTCTGCCCCGATGCACTGATCCGCAAAACCCGGACCAAATCGCTTGAGGGGCATTCCCGCGATGCCCGTTTCGCCGCATTGCAGGGCGCAATTGCCCCGCATCCCGGCCGGATTGACCACGTCAAGAACCGCCCGATTCTGCTGATCGACGATGTGATGACCTCGGGCGCGAC
Organism: Rhodobacterales bacterium; assembly: GCA_031420215.1. Lineage (GTDB taxonomy): Bacteria > Pseudomonadota > Alphaproteobacteria > Rhodobacterales > Rhodobacteraceae > JANOMH01. Next base: position 2,452 of record JANOMH010000532.1, read on the forward strand.
ACTTGCCGCCTGTACCGAGGCTTTAACTGCAGCGGGTGCAGGCCCGGTATGCGTTCTGCTACTGGCCCGCGTCGCAAAAGATGCTTAAGTCTTGAGGTATTGATCCCAAAGCGGTGTTCCCATGCAAAGCGTCGAAATCTATACCTCTCCCACTTGTGGCTATTGCCATGCCGCCAAACGGCTGTTGACCCAAAAGGGCGTCAGCTTTGCCGAAACCAATGTGATCGCCAACCCGGCCAAACGCCCCGAGATGGAGCGGCGGTCGAATGGTGGCCGCACCGTGCCGCAGATATTCATTGGCGGCAAACATGTCGGCGGTTGCGATGATCTGTATGCGCTGGAACAGGCAGGCAAACTTGATGCGCTGTTGGCCGCATGAAA
>JANOMH010000533.1:0-5062 GCA_031420215.1 Rhodobacterales bacterium
GTGATCCACACGCCCGGCCATTCCCCCGGCGGGATTGCCCTGTGGGAAGCGGCGACCGGCATCCTGTTTTCCGGCGATATCGTCTATGATGGGGAACTGATCGAGGGGACGACAGTGCAGGAACAGACCGATTATCACGCCTCGATGACCCGGCTCTATGACCTGCCCGTGCGGGTTGTGCATGGCGGCCATTTCCCCAGTTATGACGGGGCGCGGCACAAGGCGATTATCAAGGATTGGCTGGCTGCAAAGGAACGGCAGTGAGTATTCGCAAACGGCTGGAAAGCTCGGATTTTCTGGCCGGATTACTGGGCCGGTTGGTCGCAGGATATCTGCGGCTGTGCAACGCCACGACCCGCTGGACCAATATCGGGCACGCGGATTTGCAGGCCGCCTTGGCCAAAGGCCCTGTCATTATAGTCCTGTGGCACGAATTTTCCCTGATGGCCCCAGTGCATTGGCCTGTGAAACATGGGCAACTGTCCAGCCTGCGCGACACATCCCCCATCGGGATGGTGTCGGGCGCGGTGCAGGCGCGGTTTGGGCTGGACCCGATGGCGATGTCGGCGAAAATGTCGAACCGGGCGGCCAGCCGAGAGATTTTGCGCCGGGTGCAACAGGGCAAAAGCATCGGGCTGACCGGCGACGGGCCACTGGGGCCGGTGCATGTGGTCAAGGATGCAGCTCTGGATTGGGCGCGGGCGACGGGCTGTCCGGTGTTTGTCTATGCTTACGCGGTCAAGCGACATAAATTATTGAAAACATGGGATAGGATGGTGTTGCCCTTGCCGTTCACGCATGGCGTCAGCGTCTATCAGCGCTGGGGGCCCGAGGTGCCGCGCCGGGCGGATGATGTTGCCATCGCAGTGCTGCGGGCCGACCTGAAGGTCGCTCTGGATGCAGTTTCGACCGCCGCCAGAACAGCCTAACCCTATCTGTTCGCCCCCGGCAGCCACAGCACATCGGCCTTTCCATCATCATTCGCAATCCGGGCGGCGACAAAGAACCAGTCCGACAACCGGTTCAGATACTTGACTGCGGCCTGATTGACCGCCTCCATCGTCGCCAATTCGACCACCAGCCGTTCAGCGCGGCGCGAAACGGTGCGGCAGATGTGCAGATGGGCGGCCAAGGGCGACCCACCGGGCAGGATGAAACTGCGCAGCGGAGTCAGACGCGCGTTCATCGCGTCGATTTCGGCCTCAAGCCGATCCACCTGGCTTTCAGCCATGCGTAACACGGAATAACCGGCCTCGCCATCCCGCTCCATTTCCGGGCGGCACAGATCGGCACCCAGATCGAACAAATCGTTTTGAATCATCGCCAGCAAACGATCCATGTCGCCGGTCGCTGCCAGCCGGGCCACACCCACTGTCGCGTTGGTTTCATCCACCGTGCCATAAGCGCTGACCCGCAGGGAATACTTGGCGACGCGGGCACCGTTGCCCAATGCGGTTTCGCCAGCATCGCCGATTTTGGTGTAAATGCGGTTCAGAACGACCATTCTTAGCCCCTCAGCCAGACATAGAGCAGGATCAGACAGACCGCGACAAACTGCGCCCCGATCCGCCAGCGCATGATCTTGTTGGAATATTTGCGGTTAAACTCGCCACCTTTGCCAAAGGCCCCGATGCCCAGCATCAGGATGCCGACGACGATCAGGACGGCAAGGACGACAAGCAGAAACAGCGGATCACGGAACATCTGGGTTTCCTTTGCGGGTTGCTTTGGCATGTAGCAGGCTGAGGGCGAAAAGGAAGGGGGTCAACCCTTGGCAAGGACCCAATCGAGCCAGCGGGTCGGCAACAGGCGTTTGACAGTGCCGGAAAACCATGTCGGGAAAGTGATATAGTAGCGGGGGCGTGGATTGGCCGATTCCAGCGCATGGACCAGCCGTTTTGTCACGGCCGAGGCGGGAAGTTCGAATGTATCGGGGCCTTTGGCTTCATAAAGCCGATGGCGCAGGGCGGCGTAGCTGTCGCGATGCACCGAGTTTTCCCAATCGATCCAGCGTTCAAATTGCAAGGCCGCGTTGGCCCTGATCGACGAGGTGACCGGCCCCGGTTCGATCAGGATCACCTTTATCGGACTGCCGCGCAATTCCAACCGGAGCACATCGGTCATCCCTTCAAGCGCGAATTTGGTGGCGACATAGGCCCCGCGCCATTTCGCCCCCACCAGCCCAAGAACCGAGGAACATTGGATAATCCGGCCATGACCTTGGCGGCGCATCACCGGCAGAACCCGGGAAGTCAGATCATGCCAGCCGAACAGATTAGCCTCGAAGATCGCGCGCAGGGCATCGCGGGGCAAGTCCTCGACATAGGCGGGAATCGCATAGGCGCCGTTGTTATAAAGGGCGTCCAACGTCCCGCCGGTGGCGGCCAGAACCTGCGCGAGGGCCGACTGAATGGTTTCAGGATCAGCATAATCAAGCAACGGGCTGTCGAACCCTTCGGCCCGCAACCGCTCGCAATCCTTGATCTGCCGACAAGAGGCAAACACCCGCCAGCCCCGTGCCCGCAATCCATGGGCCGCGTCATAGCCGATGCCGGACGAGCAGCCGGTGATCAGTATGGAGCGGGTCAAATCAGCCGTTACTTGCGCCAAGAAACTCTGCCGAGACCCAGCCGAGCAGGCCGGTATCAATAACCCGGACATGGGCCCAACCGGAGGCATCGGTTTCCAGCACTTCGGCCTGCGTGCCCTGTGGCAGTTTGACCATCACTGCGTAATCGGTGCCCGGACCTTCGCGGACATTGACCAGTTCTGCGATCACTTCGCGCAGGTCCAGCGCGGGCGCGTCAGCAACCGGGGTTTCAACGACAGCTTCGGTCACTTCGGCCACGACAGCCTCTACAGCAGCCTCGTCAGTTGCAGCCACGACCGGCGCAATCAGCAGCTCGGGCAACGGCTCGGTCACGGCCTCGGGCACAATCGGTTCCTGCACTTCGGTCAATGAAGCGAGCGTGGCCGTATCGGCGCGGGTCACAGTTTCAACCTGTTCGGCCGCTGCGATGCGCTGTTCAGGCACAAATCCTGCGCCACCGGACATTTCATAGAATGCCACGGCCAGAAAGAAAAACGTTACCAGAATAAAGCGCGTCAACGCGGTCGCTCCCAAAGATTCGGCCCCACCCGGGACTGCCCATATACTACACTATAATTGGCGTCACGGGTCAGTGATAATTTAGATCAGGCTTTCCCCGCATGCCCGCTTGTCGCAAACCCCGCCCATAGCTACACAAGCCCTATGAATGATGATGTGAACGACCCCCATATCGAGGAGCCGACAGGCCCGACCGAGATCATAGAACCGCTGCGCCGTGCCATTGGCGAGCGCTATCTGACCTATGCTTTGTCGACAATCATGCACCGCGCCCTGCCCGATGCCCGCGACGGGCTGAAACCAGTGCATCGCCGGATCTTGTATGCGATGAGCAGGCTGCGGCTGTCCTCGACCGGTGGCTTTCTGAAATCGGCCAAAATCGCCGGTGACACGATGGGGGATTTTCACCCCCATGGCGATGCTTCGATCTATGACGCGATGGCCCGGCTGGCACAGGATTTCAACGTCCGTTACCCGCTGGTTGATGGTCAGGGCAACTTTGGCAATATCGACGGCGATAACCCCGCAGCCCCCCGCTATACCGAAGCGCGGATGACCTCGGTTGCCGAGGCTCTGTTGCAAGGGCTGGACGAAAATGCCGTTGATTTCCGGGATAATTACGATGGCCGCCTGCGCGAACCTGTGGTGTTGCCTGCTGCATTTCCCAACCTTCTGGCCAACGGGTCCAACGGTATTGCCGTGGGCATGGCGACAAGCATCCCGCCGCATAACCTTGATGAACTGATCCACGCCTGCCTGCATCTGATCGCGCACCCCGACGCCGAGGATGAGTCGCTTCTGGCCCATGTCCCCGGCCCCGATTTCCCCACCGGCGGCATTATCGTCGAACCTGCGGCCAATATCGCTGACGCCTATCGCACCGGGCGCGGGTCGTTCCGGTTGCGTTGCCGTTGGCAGGTCGAGGATCTGGGGCGCGGCATGTGGCAGATTGTGGTCACTGAAATCCCTTATCAGGTGCAGAAATCCCGGCTGATCGAGCGTCTGGCTGAGATTGTGCAGACCAAAAAGGTGCCGCTGCTGGCCGATGTCCGGGATGAGTCTGCCGAAGATATCCGGCTGATTCTGGAACCCCGCGTCCGCACCGTGGACCCCGATATGCTGATGGGGATGCTGTTCCGGAATTCGGATCTTGAGGTCCGGTTTTCGCTTAACATGAACGTGTTGATCGACGGGCTGACCCCCAAGGTCTGCTCGATGAAGGAAGTCCTGCGCGCATTCCTTGACCACCGCCGCGATGTGCTGATCCGGCGTTCCACCCACCGGATGGAAAAGATCGACCACCGGTTGGAAGTCTTGGAAGGGTTCCTGATCGCCTTTCTGAACCTTGACCGGGTGATCGACATCATCCGTTATGACGACGACCCCAAGGCCGCGCTGATGGCCGAAAACTGGGGCATCGACCACCCCCGGGCGATGACGGAAAAGGATTACAAGCCCCCCGTTGGCACCGATGGTTCCCTGTCCGAAGTGCAGGCCGAGGCGATCCTGAACATGCGCTTGCGGTCCTTGCGCAAGCTTGAGGAACTGGAACTGAACGCCGAACGTGACGCGCTGTTGCTGGAACGGGCAGCGCTGGATGACCTGCTGGAAACCCCCGGCACGCAATGGACCAAGATCGCATCGGAACTGCGCGAGACGTTGAAATCATTTGGAAAGTCCACCACGAACGGCAAACGCCGCACCACCTTTGCCGATGGTGCCCCTGCGGAAGATGTCCCGCTTGAGGCGATGATTGAACGCGAACCGATCACCGTGGTCTGTTCCAAAATGGGCTGGGTGCGCGGCATGAAAGGCCATCTTGGCCCCGATGCGGACCTCAAGTTCAAGGACGGCGACGAAGGCCGCTTTGTGTTCCACGCCGAAACCACCGACCGGCTGCTGGTGTTCGGGTCGAACGGGCGGTTTTATACTGTGGGGGCCACAACTTTGCCC
>JANOMH010000534.1:0-3213 GCA_031420215.1 Rhodobacterales bacterium
CGCCGGGTGGGCGCAGCAATGCCAGTTCTGCAGAGCTTTATGGTGCCGCCACTGCCGTAGATATTCTAGATACCGCTGCTACAGGAGCGCCCGACCGATGGGGCGGTCAGGCGCTGCCCGGCGGCGCGTGCCGCGCCTTGACTCCGGGCAAAAAGGTAAGGTCTGCTATGGGCTCCAAGCCGCCCTTCCGACCATTCGCCCAATGACTGCATCCAGCCCCTACACCGCCGCATTCCGGCTTTCCTCGATATAAATCTCGCGCAGGCGGGCGACCACTGCCCCCGGCACCCCGGCACCAACAGGAGCCCCATCAATCTGCACCACCGGCATGACAAACATCGTCGCCGATGTAATAAACGCCTCATCCGCCCCTTGGGCCTCGGCAATGGTAAAGGGGCGTTCCTCGACCAGCATCTGCGCCTCTCTGGCAAAGCGCAAAACGGCTTCGCGGGTAATGCCGGACAGGATTTCATGTCCAAGCTGGCGGGTGATGATCCGGTTTCCGCGCACGATATAGGCGTTGTTCGAGGTGCCCTCGGTCACCACCCCATCCTGCACCATCCAGGCATCATCGCAGCCGGCCTTTTTCGCCATCATCTTGCCCATGGATGGATACAGCAGCTGCACGGTCTTGATATCCCGCCTGCCCCAGCGGATATCCTCGATCGAAATCACCTTCATCCCGACCTTGGCCAAGGGGCTATCGGCCAGCCCCGGCTTGGCTTGGGTAAACAGGACCAAAGTCGAGGGCGTCACCGCCGGATCAGGAAAAGCAAAATCGCGGTCGGCCGGTGCCCCACGGGTGATCTGCAAATAGACCATGCCATCGCCAATACTATTGCGAACCAGCAGCTCTCGGTGGATGTCCAGCAGTTCATCCATTGTGACCGGACTGGCCATATCCAGCTCGGCCAGTGACCGCTGCAACCGGGCCGTATGGCCCGCGAAATCGACGATTTTGCCGTCCAGCACCGAGGTGACTTCATAGACCCCGTCGGCCATCAGAAAGCCCCGGTCAAACACCGAGACCTTGGCTTCTGCTTCGGGCAGATAGTCGCCATTCACATACACAATCCGGCTCATTCCTACCCCCATAACGCGGCATCCGGCGGATGCACCCCAGCCTCGTCATAGTGCAAGGCATTGTCCCGGTCTTCGGCCAATAGCAGCGGGCCGTCAAGATCAACATAGTCAGCCCCTTGGGCCAATAGCAAGGCGGGGGCCATCGCCAGCGAGGTGCCAACCATACACCCAACCATGACACCAAAACCCTGGGACCGGGCCGCATCGCGCAGGGCCAAAGCTTCGGTCAGGCCACCGGCCTTGTCCAGCTTGATATTGACCAGATCGTACTTGCCTTTGAGCCCCGGCAAAGACCCCCGGTCATGGCAGGACTCGTCGGCACAGACCGGCAAGGGCCGGGCGATTTCGGCCAGCATATCATCCTGCCCGGCAGGCAGGGGCTGTTCGACCAGTTCGACCCCAAGGCGGAGCAGATGCGGGGCCAGTTCGGCGTATACCCCGGCACTCCAACCCTCGTTCGCATCGACAATAATCCGGGCACGCGGGGCACCGCGCCGGACGGCCTCCAGCCGGGGCATATCATCAGGGGTGCCCAATTTGATCTTGAGCAACGGGCGATGGGCATGCAATCGGGCCTGCGCCTGCATCACCGTGGGGCTGTCCAGCGACAGGGTAAAGGCAGTCAGCAGCGGCCCCGGGCGGCCCAATCCGGCAAGGTCCCAAACCCGGCGACCGGCCTGCTTTGCGGCCAGATCCCATAGGGCACAATCCACGGCATTGCGGGCCGCCCCGGCGGGCAATGCCAGCTGTAGTTTCTCCGGCGAGATGCCGTCGGGCAAGCTCGTGACCTGCTGTGTGACCGACACCGACGTCTCGCCATAGCGGGCATAGGGCACACATTCGCCCCAACCCGACCTGCCCGCCCGTTCAATGCGGACCGTCAACACCTGCGCCCCGGTCCGGGACCCGCGTGAAATCACAAACGGGCGGGAGAGCCGGAATTCCTGCGCAATAACCTGGACCAAAACCGCCTCCGTTATTATTGCAAGCAGAATACCCCCGGCATTTGCAGGGATACCAGCCCCTGGCAGCCGGTTGACCAGCCATTACCCCGGAACGGGCGCAGAAATATGGATATCGCCCCAGTCCACCTGATATATTGGGGCCAGCAAAGGCGGGCCAAAGACTGACCAGCCAGCCGATCCACAGTGCAGAACCTGCGGCCGAAAGTGAACCGGACCCGGCGAACGCGCCCGCAGCCGCAGGGTCAGGCCATCGCGAATGGCCGCAGCAATGGCAGCGATACGGGGATCGGTGACGGTCACCGCGGTGTCGCGGGGAAACTGCACTGCGGCCTGCGCCATCACCGCGCGGCTGCGATCCGGCAGGCTTTCGATCAGCTTGGTGCGGGCGCGCGTCGCCGCCGGCCCCAGTCCCAAAGCCACCAGTTCATCCGGCAGGGCCGCGAGCCAGACAGCCAAAGCTTCGGCCTCATCGCGGGCCAGACCAGTCAGGCGGGTGCGGTAATTGAACCCCAGTTCAATCCCGCCACGCGCACCACGATGGGTGATCACCGGCAACCCGGCCTCGGTTATCGCATCGACATCGCGCAATATGGTGCGGGGTGTCACTTCCAGCTCGGCGGCCAGGGCCGGGGCGGTCATCTTGCCGCGATTTTGCAGGACCAGCAGGATCTGCAACAGGCGGGCAGCGCGCATGGCAATTCAATCCGGACAAATGATGTCATGTTTGATGGAATATAACGCGATTCGGACCCGGATGTGGATCATTCACGTAAAGGCACTGAAATGACAGCAATCACCTATGGCAATGGCACGAAAGACGACCCTTGGGTCCTTAAGACACCGTCGCAAACCTCAGAGTTTCAGGTCTGGCAGGATAGTACCGGGGCGCCGCCTCGACTGATTGTGCAGGTTGGGGCAACCCAACTCTATTACCACCTGCAGGGATTGCAGGATTGCGTAGAAATGCTCAAATCACGCGGCGACTGGGTGGCCTTGGGCAATGCGGACGAGGGTAAGCCCACCCCGGACGGATCGGTCGAGGCCTTGGCAAGGGATGCGGGTAACCCGGTCGGCGGCTATTATGGCTTGCGCAAAGGGTATCGCGGGCGGTTTGCCAATTATGTGACCCCGGTGCTGGAACTTCTGGGGTTGGTCGAACTGGAGC
>JANOMH010000535.1:0-6923 GCA_031420215.1 Rhodobacterales bacterium
TTCCTCGCCCACCGGCCCGGCCTTTGAGGGCGCACAGATCAGTTCCGGCCAACGCGCCGCCCCCGGTGCTGTGGAACGGGTCGAGATTGACCCCGTGACCAAGGAACCCCGGTTCCGGGTCATCGGGTCAGACCTGTGGTCGGATGATCCGGGCTTTGCAGCCGCTGTGGCGACCACTGGTGTCACCGGCATCTGTGGCTCGGGCATCATCGAGGCTGTTGCTGAAATGCGCATGGCCGGGCTGGTCGACCCCAAGGGGCTGATCGGGTCGGCCGAACAGACCGGAACTGCGCGGATGCTGCCCGAAGGGCGGACGCATTCTTATCTGTTGCATGACGGGTCCACCACCGGTGGCCCGGTAATCACCGTGACCCAAGGCGATATCCGGGCGATTCAGCTGGCCAAATCTGCGCTTTACGCCGGGGCCCGGCTACTGATGGATGAAATGGGGATCGATCACGTCGACCGGGTCGTGCTGGCCGGGGCCTTTGGGGCGCATATATCCCCCAAACACGCGATGGTGTTGGGGATGATCCCGGATGCGCCGCTGGATCATGTGTTCAGTGCGGGCAATGCGGCAGGCACCGGGGCGCGGATTGCGCTGTGTTCGGTGGCGGCCCGGGCCGCGATTGAACTGACAGTACGGGACATCCACAAAGTTGAAACCGCAATCGAGCCGAAGTTTCAGGAACATTTCGTCAATGCCAACGCGATCCCACATGCCACCGACCCATTTCCGAACCTGCTCAGCATCGTCACCTTGCCCGACGTGTTGTTCAACACCGGCGGCGGGAACGATGGGGGACGCAGGCGGCGGGCACGGTAAGTTTGTTGTCAGACGCGGCGTGCTGTCCTAGCATTGCGGGACTGGCAGAAGGGCAAAACCATGGCCGCATTTCGCATGATCGTGACCGACGTTGATGATTCAGTGGCGTTTTACACCATACATCTGGGATTCACTTTGGTCGAACAATACGGGCCTGCCATGGCAATCCTGTCACGCGACGACATGACCATTTGGCTCGCGGGACCGATGGCATCGGCCAGTAAACCCATGCCGGACGGGGCCAAACCCGTGCCCGGCGGCTGGAACCGGATCGTGCTGACGGTTGATGATCTGGGAGCGACGGTTCTGCGGTTGCACAGCGCGGGGGTAGCATTTCGCAATGACATTCTGGCGGGTCCGGGGGGGCAACAAGTGCTTCTGGCCGATCCTTCGGGCAACCTGATCGAGTTGTTCGAACCGACCTGATCCATCCTGCGTCACGAACTCGTGAGCAGATCGTTCGGACCCTGTTTCCTGCTCGTGCCGTTGATGCCCCGAGTGTTCCGACGTTCGGTTCATCATTGCAGGAGACTAAAATGTATAACCTTCCCAAAGCCTTGCTTTTAGGCGCGACGATCCTTGCCGGATCGGGTGCCTTTGCCCAAGACGCGACAATGACCCTTGGCGAAAACGGCAAGAGCGCGTCTGATTTCACCACAGTCATGGCTGCCGCAGATGCGGCCGGCCTGACTGAAATGCTGATGGGCCCCGGCCCCTATACAATCTTCGCGCCCTCGAATGAGGCCTTCAAAATTGCAGACCCGGCCATGATTGCCGATCTGATGCTGCCCGAAAATCGCGAACACCTGGCGAATTTCCTGCAAGCCCACATCATTCCGGGCCTGTATACGTCGGCTGATCTGGAGAAAGCCATCGGGGCTGGCATGAACCCTGATGCCGCGGACAATATCCTGAAAGTAGTTGACGGTGTCATCGAGTCGGAAAGCCTCGCCGGCACGGCGTCGCATATCTTCATTCGGTTGAATGGCGATGAGTTCGACGTATCGGCCGATCCGAACAATGCCGTGCAGGCGGTCATTGTGACCCCTGATATCATGTCGTCGAACGGCGTCGTGCATGTGATCGACCATGTGCTGAGCCCGGTTGCATTCTAAGCGACGGGATTGCTGAGTTCAGAGTTGTCTTGTGTGCATGACTTACGGTCGCCTCCCCAAGGGGCGGCCGTTTGCGTTTGCACTTGACGACCGCTGCGCCCCCGATTACCCAGCCGACATGCGGCGGGTATGGTGAAAAGGTATCACGAAAGCTTCCCAAGCTTCAGTTGTGGGTTCGATTCCCACTACCCGCTCCAACACTCCCGCCCATGACAATTAACCCGGCAGGAGCCCTTTATGACCGACATCCAACGCATCAACCCCGGCCCGCGCATGAGCGAGGCCGTGATCCACAATGGCGTGGCTTATCTGGCCGGTCAGGTCGGCACACCGGGGGCGAACATTGCTGACCAGACCCGTGCGGTATTGGCCGAGGTGGACCGGATCCTGGCGTTGTGCGGCACCGACAAGTCGCGCATCCTGACAGCGCAGATCTGGCTATCGGATATTTCGACCTTTGGACAAATGAACGAAGTTTGGGATACCTGGGTTGTTGCAGGCCAGACGCCCGCCCGCTGGACCGGCGAGGCGCGGTTGGCCACACCGGATTACCGGGTCGAAATCATCGTGACCGCTGCCGTGTAAGGTGGGTTTAAACCCACCTTACTAAAAATAACAAAATCAACACGTTACAAGACGCTCGTAAGGTGGGTTTAAACCCACCTTACCTCAGGCCCCGTTCATGCGCAAAAACCCAACGAGCTGCGCAGTTGACCCATCCTTGCCCTTGGCATCGGCCTTGCCTTCAACCACAGGCTGCAACGCCGTCGCCAATTCCTTGCCCAATTCCACGCCCCACTGGTCATAGGAATTGATCCCCAGCACCGCACCTTCGACAAAGACACGGTGTTCGTACATGGCAATGATCTGCCCCAGAACAAACGGCGTCAGCTGCGGATAGGCCAGCGTTACCGAAGGGCGATTGCCCGGAAAGACCCGGTGCCGGGCTTGCCGGTCACCTTCGGCCCCGGTCACACCTTTGCCGGCCATAATCGCGGTGGCCCCGGCCAGATCGCGCCCCTTCATCAGTGCCTCGGATTGCGCCAGACAGTTGGCGATCAGCAATTGGTGCTGATGGTGCAACTCATCCTCGTGACCGCGCGCGGCAATCAGGAACTCGCAGGGCACAACGCGGGTGCCCTGATGGATCAGCTGGTAAAACGCATGCTGGCCATTGGTGCCAGGTTCACCCCAGACCACCGGGCCCGAATTGATCTTCAGGTCGGCCCCATCCATGCTGACCCGTTTGCCGTTACTCTCCATCTCCAACTGCTGCAAATAGGCGGGCAGCCTGGACAGGTTGTTGTCATAGGGCAGCACGGCGCGGGTCGCGTGGCCGCAGATCTGATTGTGCCAAATGCCCACTACAGCCAGCAATGCAGGCAGGTTTTCTTGCCAGGCGGTGTGGCGGAAGTGGTTATCCATCGCCTCGGCCCCACGCAAAAACGTGCGAAACGCTTCGGGACCAATCGCCAGCATCAGCGACAGGCCGATGGGCCCCCAAAGTGAATAGCGCCCGCCGACCCAGTCTTCGAACCCGAACACCCGTGCGGGATTGATGCCAAAGGCAGCGGTTTTATCCGCAGCAGTGCTTAAGGCCACAAACTGCGCCGCGGGATCAGTGACAGACTGCCCCATCCATGCCTTGGCGGTGCGGGCGTTGGTCATGGTTTCAATGGTGGTAAAGGTTTTCGACGCGACAACCACCAGCGTCGTGGTCGGATCGCAGATGCGCAGCACCCCGGCGATATCAGCAGGGTCCACATTGCTGACGAAATGGCAGCGCGGTCCGTCGTGATAAGGTTTCAGCGCCAAAACTGCCATTGCGGGACCAAGGTCAGAGCCGCCAATGCCGATATTGATCACATCGGTGATCGCCCCACCCTGCCCGCGAAACCGGCCCAGCCGCACGTCATGCGCGAAATGGGCCATCCGGTCGAGCGTGGCGCGAACCTGCGGGATCACGTCCTTGCCATCCACCAGAACCGGGTCGCCGTCCTGATTGCGAAGGGCGGTATGGAGGACGGCACGGCCTTCGGTTTCATTGATCGGCCGGCCACTGAACATCGCCTCGCGCTTGGCCGCAACACCTGCGTCATCCAGCAAGGCGAACAGCAGATCGCGGGCGGTCGCGTCAATCGTGGTTTTGGAGTAATCCAGCAGCAAATCGCCAAGTTGCGCAGAAAACTGGCCCGCACGTTCCGCACCGAACAGATCGGCAATGCGGGCAGATTTATTTTTATCGTGATATGTCTGCAGCTTGGACCACATACTTAATTCTCCGCCCAATGTATAGTTGACCCCTTGAGAACCGCAGCAACCGGGGCCTCGGCAGGGGACAAGGATTTCGCACGCTCAAAAGCCTGGCGTTTTTCTGACCCGGTGATGACGATATGCCGGTTTATCGCGGCGCGCAGCACTGCGGCAGACAAAGTGATACGCGGTTCCGGCGCACCGGGCGCGCGCATTGGCACCAGAACATCCGTGCCATTCAGCGCATCATCAAGCCGGTCCGCACCGGGAAAGATCGACGCAGTGTGCATATCCGCGCCCATTCCCAACAGGACGACCGACAGCGGCAAAGCTTCCGCCACCCCGGCCTGCAACTCGGCCAGTTTCTCCTCGGGCGTGGCGGCGGCAAGATAGAGCGGCACCAGATGCGCCGCTGCCGCCCGATTGGTCAACAAGCGCTGGCGCAACAGCCGGGTGTTGGACCGTTCTGAACTTTCCGGCACCCAGCGTTCATCGGTCAACATCACGTCGACCCGCGCCCAGTCGATATCCACGGCACAAAGCGAATCAAAGATCGGCCCCGGCGTGGTGCCCCCCGGCACAGCAAGGCTGGCCCGTTCGCCAAGGCTCAGGGCCTGCCGCAATTGGCTGGCCAAAGTGTCGGCCAGATCCATCATCATCAGTTCGGCGTCGGCATATTCGATGAATTGCATGGCAGACCCTTGTTCCGAGGGCGTGGGTTTCACCCACCCTACGTAGTGTGGGTGAAACCCACGCGAATTTACGCCTTAATCTCGCGCCAGCGGCGGCCATCCCGGTGCATCAGCATCAACGCATCATCCGGGCCGGTTGATCCTGCATCATACAGCTTGGGCACGTCATTGCGCGCCTCCCACCCTGCGATGATCGGGTCGGTCCAGGCCCAGGCGGCCTCGACCTCATCCCCACGCATGAACAGGGTCTGGTTGCCCCGGATCACATCCATGATCAGGCGTTCATAGGCATCGGTGGCCTCTTCGACATCCTCACCCAAGGCGGTGGCAAAGGTCATGTCCAGCGGCACGTCGATCAGACGCATGCCACCTGGTCCCGGTTCTTTGATCGTGACCTGCAAATCCATGCCTTCGTTCGGTTGCAGCCGGATCGACAGGATATTACGATGCTGGTCTTTGTCGCCTTCGAATATCGAATGGCCAAGATCCTGAAACACCACGGCAATCTCGGATGAGCGGCCTTTGAGCTTCTTTCCGGTCCGGATATAGAACGGCACCCCGGCCCACCGCCAGTTGGCAATCTGGCATTTCATCGCAATAAAGCTTTCGGTAAAGCTCCGCGGGTTTTCGGCATCTGTCCGATAGCCGGGGGCATCGGCAGTCGCATCATATTGGCCGCGGACGATATGGTGCGGCTCGATCGGTTGCAGGGCACGAATGATTTTCAGCTTTTCATCGCGCACCGCATCGGCGCTGAACTGGCTGGGCGGTTCCATTGCGATCAGGCAGATCAACTGCATCAGGTGGTTTTGCACCATATCGCGCATCGCACCGGCCTTGTCGTAATAGGCCCCGCGCCCGCCCACGCCGACAGTTTCGGCGACGGTGATCTGGATGTGATCGACATAATGGTTGTTCCAGAGCGGCTCGAACAGCACATTGGCAAAGCGGACTGCCATCAGGTTCTGCACGGTTTCCTTGCCCAGATAATGGTCGATCCGGTAAATCTGGGTTTCGGCAAAATGCGCCGCCAGCGTCTGGTTCAGGTCGCGGGCTGTGGCCAAATCCCGGCCAAAAGGTTTTTCGACGACCATCCGGGATGTAGCGTCGGCGATGTTATGCTGGTGCAACCGTTCGGCCAAAGCCCCGAACAGCGCCGGAGCGACCGAAAAATAAAACGCCCGGATCACGCCGGGATTCATCAGGCCGGCCAGTTTGGACCAGCCCCCCTCGCCCGTCGCATCGATCGAGACATAGGCCAGACAGTTCAGAAACGCCGCCAAACCGGTCGCATCCTTTGCTTCGGTACCGCCGAATTCTGCAATCGCCCCGGCAATCAGGTCGCGGTATCCGACGTCATCCAGATCGGCCCGCGCCGCCCCGATGATCCGTGATCCGGCTGGCATCTGCCCGGCCAGAAACCGCCGGAACAGGCCCGGCAGGATTTTGCGGCGGGCCAGATCGCCGGTCCCGCCAAAGATGACAAGGTCAAACGGATCGACGGGAATAACACGGCTGACCATGGGCACCTCGGGGACTGTTAGCGCTATCAGCGCGTCAGCGGCGTCCTAATGACTGCCCCGGCAATTGTCCAGCTATCGGACCTCTGCCAGTGCAACTTGCCGCACTCACGCCTCTAGTTCTGCATCCCAATACAGGTAATCCAGCCAAGAGTCATGCAAATGCCCCGGCGGAAAGCGACGGCCCATATTGCGCAACTCTTCTGACCCCGGCTGGCGCGGCGGTTTGCGCAAGTTCAGCCCGGATTGCCGCAGGCTGCGCGCCCCTTTGCGCAGGTTGCAGGGCGAACAGGCGGCCACCACATTCTCCCAGGAGGTGATCCCGCCCCGCGCCCGTGGCACCACATGGTCAAAGGTCAGATCGCCCTTGTGACCACAATATTGGCAGCAAAATTCGTCCCTTAGAAAAAGATTAAAGCGCGTGAAGGCCACGCGCTTTTGAGGTTTCACATAATCGCGCAACACCACAACCGAAGGTATTCGGATCACCGTCGACGGGCTGCGCACCACCTCGTCA
>JANOMH010000536.1:0-5032 GCA_031420215.1 Rhodobacterales bacterium
CAATGGCCCCGCGCGAGACATGGCAACCCTCAAGGTGACTAAACGGCCTGATCCGGGCTTCGGATTCAATGGTCACGCCGGGGCCAAAAACGACGGGCCCCTCGATCACCGCATCGCGCCCGATCACCGTGTCATGGGCGAAAATGATCGTGTCCGGGTTGGTCAATGTTACGCCATCCTCGGTCGCCGTTGCCCGCGCATGTGACTGGAACAGGTCTTCGGCGGCGGCCAGTTGGGTGCGGGTGTTGATGCCCAAAGTCTCTTCCTCGGGGCAGCGCACGACGGTGGCGGCCAGCCCGCGCGCCCGTGCGATCTGCACCATATCGGTCAGGTAATATTCGGCCTGGGCATTGTCGGGGGTGACCTCATCCAACAGGCTGAACAGGGTCTGCGCATCGGCGGCCACAACACCGCCATTGCATAATGCAATCGCCCGTGTCGTGGCGTCGGCGTCCTTATATTCGACAATCGCCTCAAGGCTGTCGCCGTCCGTCACCATCCGGCCATAGCGGGCGGTATCAGCAGGCTCGAACCCCAGAAACACCACTGCGGCGCGGGACCGGGCGGCGATCATCGCCTGCAACGTGGCCTCGGTGATAAAAGGCGTGTCGCCAAACAAGATGATGACGTCGCCCTGAAACCCGGCCAGCGCTGCACGCGCCTGCAATACCGCATGCCCGGTCCCGAGCTGTTCGGTTTGCAGCGCAATCAGTGCCTCGGGGTTCCAGTTGGTCGCGGCTTTGGCAACGGCTTCGGCCCCGACACCGGCCACAATGACGACGCGCTCGGGGTCCAGCGATGCCCCGGATTTCATTGCATGGATCAACAGGGGTGCCCCGGCCAGTTCATGCAAGACCTTGGGTCGTTCGGAATTCATCCGGGTGCCCTGGCCTGCCGCCAGAATGATCAAACTTACTGCCATTGCCTTGCGTCCCACAGTTTCTTGGCCGCTGTGTGCCCTTATCCACCCTATATCGCAAGGTGGGGGGCTTCACATCACCTTACATCCGGTTACAAAGCGGCCATGAAAACCGTGATTTTCGACCTAGACGGCACTTTGGCCGATACCAGCCGCGATCTGGTGGCGGCGGCCAATGTCTGTTTTGGCGGGCTGGGGTTGGGCGATCTGCTCGACCCGGTGGCGGATGCGGGCACGGCATTGCGTGGCGGGCGGGCAATGCTGACCTTGGGGTTTTCCCGTGTCGCGGGGTTCGGCCCGGCTGATGTGCAGCGGCTTTATCCGGAATTGCTCAGGGTTTATGCCGATGGGATTGACCGTCATACGGTGGTATATCCCGGTGCGATGGAGGCCGTAGAACTCCTGAAGGTCAGGGGGTATGCAGTGGGCATCTGCACCAATAAACCCGAGCGGCTGGCGCAGGAATTGCTGACCCGGTTGGGTATCCGGGCCGCCTTTGGGGCGCTGGTGGGCGCTGATACGTTGACCGTGCGCAAACCCGATCCCGCCCCGCTATGGGAGACGGTCCGCCGTCTGGGTGGCGACCTGCGCCGCACTTGTCTGGTGGGCGATAGTGATACCGACCGCAAGACAGCGGCGGCGGCGGATGTGCCGTCGATTTTGGTGACCTTTGGTCCGGCGGGCGGCGATATGGCGGCATTGCGGCCTGCGGCCTTACTGGACCATTTCGATGACCTGATCGGGATTGTAGAAGGGTTGAGGCTGTAGGGTGGGTGGCAACCCACGCAACGCGATGCGTGGGTTGCCACCCACCCTACGACTTGACGTATGGGGGTTTGCCGGCCTAAAGAACATTCCGTAAACACCCCCGAAAGCCCACCGCCATGACCCCCCGCAAAGCCGACCCGCTCGGCTGTCACCTTCGTCTTCATCACCGTCCTGTTGGACATGGTCGGCTTTGGACTGATCATCCCGGTTCTGCCGACACTGATCAGATCCGTCGGGCATATGGACCTTGCGGGCGCGGCGCTGATTGGCGGCTGGATGTTCTTTGCCTTTTCTGCCGCGCAATTTCTGTTCGGGCCAGTGATGGGCAATCTGTCGGACGCCTATGGCCGCCGGCCGCTGCTGTTGCTGGCCGTGGCAGGGCTGATGCTCGACTATCTGTTCTCGGCCCTTGCCCCGTCGCTGCTATGGCTGTTCGTCGGCCGGGTGATCGCCGGGATCTGCGGATCATCCTATGTGATTGCCAATGCCTATATCGCCGATGTGACCGCCCCCGATGACCGGGCAAAGGCGTTCGGGATGATGGGGGCAGCGTTCGGCGTCGGCTTCGTCGTGGGCCCGGCGATCGGTGGGCTGTTGGGCGAATTCGGGCCGCGTGTGCCGTTCTATGTGGCGGCCGTGATCTCGGGACTGAACTTTGCCTTTGGCTATTTCGTCCTGCCCGAAACCCTGCCCCCGGAAAAGCGCCGCCCGTTTGAATGGCGCCGGGCCAATCCGTTTGGCACGTTCAAGGTGTTCCGGTCTTACACCGGCGTGGTGCCGTTAAGTGCCGTGCTGTTCGTGTTCTTTTTCGCCTCGTCCGTCTATCCGGCGATCTGGCCATTCTGGGGCATGGCCAAGTTTGACTGGAGCACCAAGACGGTGGGCCTGACCCTTGCAGCCTTTGGGATCATTGCAGCGATTACCCAAGGGGCGCTGTCCGGCCCGCTGGTCAAGCGGTTTGGGGAACATAAAGTGGCACTGTTCGGGCTGATATTTGCGGTGATTGCCGCGGTGGGCTATGGCTTTGCCCCCGGTCTGCTGATCGTGCTGATCATGCTGGTCATCCATGCCCCAGAGGGGTTGGTGCATCCGATGCTGATCGCGCTGATGTCGAAATCGGTGCCTGATGATGCCCAGGGCGAATTGCAGGGGGGCATTTCCAGCGTGATGAATGTCGCCATGTTGGCGGGCACGGTGTTCTTCAGTCAGGCCTTTGGCTATCTTCTGGACCCCGCAGCCAGGGTCGAGACGGCAGGGACGGTGTTCTTCATCGCGGCTGTAGGTTTGGCTGTGGCGCTGGCGATGTTTGTTGTCGTGGACCGGCGGAATGATAACGCGGTTCTGGCCGAATGACCTGCCGTTGACCCCGCCCCCGCGCTGCAGTCAAATGGGTCGAACGGGAGCAGCAAAATGACCGAAGTTTTTACCGGCAGTTTTACCCAACAGGACCCGATCTGCGAAGACGGAATTGCCGCCGCCCTGGCCGTGCTCCGCCATGGCCGGTTGCACCGGTATAACGTGGCCCCCGGTGAAACCGCCGAAGCGGCCTTGCTGGAGGAGGAGTTTGCCGCCTTTACCGGCGCGAAATATTGCCTCGCTGTCGCCTCGGGCGGTTATGCGATGACCACGGCCCTGCGCGCCTGTGGGGTGAAGCCGGGCGATCATGTGCTGTCGAACGCCTTTACTTTGGCCCCGGTCCCCGGTGCGATTGCTGCCGTGGGAGCAGTCCCTGTGTTTGTCGGCGTCACCGAAAGCCTGACCATTGATCTGGACGATCTGGCCCTGAAACTGCCTTTGGCCCGCGTGCTGCTGCTGTCGCATATGCGCGGCCATATCTGCGACATGGACGCGTTGATGGCCATCTGTGACCAGGCAGGGGTCACGGTGATCGAGGATTGCGCCCATACGATGGGGGCTGCGTGGAATGGGGTGCCGAGTGGCCGGCATGGCAAGTTCGGCTGTTATTCGACCCAGACTTACAAGCACATGAACTCGGGCGAGGGCGGGTTTGTGGTATCGGATGATCCCGAAGGCATGGCCCGGTCAATCATTCTGTCTGGGTCTTATATGCTGTATGGTCGGCACCGCGCCGCCCCGCCGCCCGATGCATTTGAGCGGGTGAAATATGAAACCCCGAATATCAGTGGCCGGATGGACAATCTGCGTGCCGCGATCATGCGCCCACAATTGCGTGATCTGGCCAGGCAATGCGCCCGCTGGAACGAACGATATCAGGTGGTCGGGGCCGGATTGACCGACACGCCCGGCCTGACCCTGATCGACCGGCCCGCCGCCGAAGCCTATGTCGCCTCATCGTTCCAGTTCCTGTTGCTGGATTGGGACGATACCGCGATCCGCGATATGTTGGCCCGCTGTATGGTCCGTGGGGTCGAGCTGAAATGGTTTGGTGCGGCGGAACCCGTGGCCTTCACCTCGAACTATCACAGCTGGACCTATGCCCCGTCAGACCCGATGCCCGCAACCGACCGCATTCTGAAGGGCATCATCGACATGCGCCTGCCGCTGACGTTTTCATTGGACGATTGCGCCCAGATCGCCAGGATTGTCCGGGCCGAGGTGGGGGCGGTCTGGCAAGTGCAGGCGGCCTGAGGGGGGCAGGGGCCTAAAGCGAGCTTTATTGATCTTTTCCCGGTGTTACCGCCCTAACGTCAGCGCCGCACTGACCGCCAGCGCCAGAATGCTGGTGTTGAAAAAGAACGAAATAATCCCGTGGATCAGCACGGATTGCCGCATGGCGGGCCGGGTGACTTCGGTGTCGGACACTTGGGCAGTCATCCCGATCGTAAAGGCGAAATACAGAAAGTCGATCACGCCGGGCTCTGGCGTGTCGGGAAAACTGATCCCGCCTGTGTCTCCGGTATCCGGCGCGGTTCGGGCGGCATAGTAAAGATAGGCATAGTGAAACGCCGCCATCGTATGCGACACCGCCCAGCCCAGCGGGATTGTTGCAAGTGCCAGCAGCACCTCTGTCAGGCTGCCATCGTTGTGGTTGATCACCAAAAATATCGCGGTCAGGCTGATCATGATCGTGGAAAGCGCGAGGACAAATATCAGCGGCACGCCTTCGTCAGTTTGGGCGGCCCTTGCGCGCAGCTTAGCCGGGGTCAAGCCCCGCACCAGCCGCAATTCCAGCGCCAGATAGGCCGCAAAACACAGGTTCGCGGTGATCAGAATGATTGTTTTCGTCGGCAGGCCAATCGCAAATGCCCCGGCCCCCGCCAGCAAGCCCGCGCAAAACGCGAGGATGAATCGAAAATGCCGGGATTTGAACATACCAAAGATTAACCCTTTGTGCGCATTGACGCTATAGCCAGCGGCAGTGCC
>JANOMH010000537.1:0-1629 GCA_031420215.1 Rhodobacterales bacterium
GCCGGGCAGGATGCCAATTGGGGCCGGATCGTCATGGCTGTGGGCAAATCTGGCGCACAGGCCGACCGGGACAAGCTGTCGATCCGGTTTGGCGACATAACTGTCGCCCGCAACGGCTGGCGCGACCCGGATTATTCCGAAGAAGCCACCAGCGCCTACATGAAACGGCAAGAGTTGGAGATCGGGGTTGATCTGGGGATTGGGTCGGGCAAAGCCACTGTCTGGACCTGCGACCTGACGCATGGCTATATCGATATCAACGCGGACTATCGTTCTTGAAAGTGCTTCTGGTGTCCGCCGTGGCACTTATTGACACTGATGGGCGGGTGCTGCTGGCCCAGCGTCCACCCGGTAAGTCATTGGCAGGGCTATGGGAATTTCCCGGCGGCAAGGTGGAGCCGGGCGAAACGCCCGAAGCGGCCCTGATCCGGGAATTGCAAGAGGAACTGGGGATCGATACCTGGCAATCCTGCCTGGCACCTCTGACATTCGCCAGCCACTCTTACCCCGATTTTCACCTGCTGATGCCGCTGTTCGCTTGTCGGCGCTGGCAGGGAACGCCCATGGCGCAAGAGGGGCAAGTGCTGAAATGGGTGCGTGCAGCCGACTTGCGTGACTATCCCATGCCCCCCGCCGATATCCCGTTAATCCCGACTTTGCGGGACTGGCTGTAGCAGCCGCGCGGCGTTTTCAAATATGTCAACAATATGTCAAGATATTGCGTGTTGTTTCTAAATTTTAGGCTAGGTTCGAATCAGTAATCTTTGTGGGGAGGATTCGAATGCTACGGACTATTATATTGGGAAGCTGCGTTTCGGTGCAGGGGCTGTTGGTCAAGAAGCTCGACAATGGCAAGATCGTGATCCGCGTCGGTGACCGGATTTACGAAGGGATGCCTGTCACGAAAATGGCCTGAACTGGCCGGACCAAGAAAAAAGGGGATGGTTTGCGCCATCCCCTTTTTCGTGTCTTATCAGTGGATTACAGCGACCGCTCGACCGTTTCACGCTCAAAGATTTCGATGACATCGCCGGGGCGGATATCGTCGTAATTCTCGAACGCCATCCCACATTCCTGGCCTGAAATGACCTCGGGCACCTCGTCCTTGAACCGCTTGAGGGTCTTGAGCGTGCCTTCGTGGACCACGACATCCTGTCGCAGCAAACGCACACCAGCGGACCGGCGGGCGACGCCTTCGGTGACCAGACAACCCGCGACCTTGCCGATGTTCGACACTTTGAACACTTCTTTGATCGACGCATAGCCGATGAACTTTTCGCGGATCTCGGCCTTGAGCAATCCGCTGGCGGCAGCTTTCACATCATCTACAAGGTCATAAATCACCGAGTAATACCGCAGTTCGACGCCTTTTTGGTTCGCACTGGTCCGGGCCGACGCATTGGCCCGCACGTTAAAGCCGATCACCGGCGCACCGGATGCTTCGGCCAGACCAATGTCGGATTCAGTGATTGCGCCCACACCGTAATGCAGAACGCGCACGCGCACCTCGTCATTGCCGATCTTTTCCATCGCCTGCACGATGGCTTCGGCAGAACCTTGCACGTCGGCCTTGACCACAATCGGCAATTCGCTGACCGTCTTGTTGGCCTTGGCATTGGCCATCAGCTG
>JANOMH010000538.1:0-6494 GCA_031420215.1 Rhodobacterales bacterium
GTGGTTTTGCGCTGATGCACCTGGTGCCGATAATGCGAAAATCGCGACTCCGACCAATTGTACAAAGGTCATGTCGATGGCTCCTGATTGTTGCGACACAAGGGTCGCACATCGCTGGTTGTTGCGACACAAGGGTCGCACGTCGCTGGCAATCCTCATATGATCGCAATCATGGATAGCGCGATTGCAAGCTTGTTCGATGCCGCTCCGCTGCGCCAGTGGGAGCAGGGCCAACCGCTGTTCCGTGTCGGCGACCGGCCTATCGTCCTGCACCTTATCGCGTCAGGGCGTGTGGCACTGGCCCGCATGCTCGCGGACGGAACGGAGCTGACATTGCAGAGCGCCGCAGCCGGAAACGTCCGGGCCGAAGCATCGGCCTGTGCACAGACCTATCACTGTGATGCCCGTGCCATGGTCGCCTCCCAGACCGGTGCCGTCGATCTGCAAGAATTCCGCGCCGCCGTGGACCGGCAGCCGGGGTTGGCGGCAGCCTGGGCCGCCGACCTTGGACGCGCCGTTCAGCAGGCGCGCTTTCGCATCGAAGTCCGGTCCCTGCGGACGGTGCGCGCCAGGCTGGATGCCTGGCTGTCCGAAGGCCATGCCTGGCCTCCGTCCGGTCCGCTGCAAGACATCGCGGGCGACATCGGCGTCACGCGCGAGGCGCTTTACCGCAAACTCGCGCGCCGTCGCCGCGATAAGTCTGCCGCGTTGCAAACAGCGGTGGCGCGGCAGGGCCTGCAACAACCGCTGCGCCGGCGCCTCATGCGAACATCCCTTGTCGCCGACGAACGTTCAATCCTTACTGTCGCTGCAACCGTCGGCCTCGACCCAGACCAGCTTCAGCGCGACATGCGTTCGGCCCTGGTGCAGGCGGAGCTGGATCAAACCCGCGCGCTCGCCGATGTCTTCGGGTTCATCGGGACGCCGGGACTGGTGATCGGCCGGACGGTCATGATGGGCGCGGTGCCAGTGTCGCTTTTGCAGCACGTCATTGCCGATGAGCGGTCGCTGGGGCCGCTCGTGTGCTAACTCCATGATCACGCCATCGCACATGCTGATCGGTGCTGCGGTCTTTGGGCGACCGCACGCTGCGTCGGTCACTTTGGCGGCGCTGGCAGGCGGGCTTGCGCCGGACGTTCCGATGTTGGTGATGGTCCTGTGGTCCACGCGCATCCTCGGCCTGCCTGACCACCAGGTGTTTGGCGAACTCTACTTTTCGGACAGCTGGCAGGCCGTCTTTGCGGTCGATCACGGGTTTTTCGTCTGGGGCGGCTTGTTTGGCCTTGCGGTCTGGGGCGGTTCCGCCGTCTTGCGGGCCTTCGCAGGCTCGGGACTGCTGCATGCGCTTGCGGATTTACTCACCCATCATGAAGACGCGCGCCGTCAGTTCTGGCCGGTCTCGGATTGGGTTTTCCGCAGCCCGGTCAGCTATTGGGATGCCCGCTACTACGGCGAAGCCTTTGCCGTCTTCGAGCTTGCACTTGTCGTTCTGCTTTCGGCACTCCTGTTGTGGCGGTTGCGGCGGACATGGGAGCGCACCTTGATCCTTGCCATCGCGGCAGTGATGATCTTGCCAATAATCCTAACCGGAGGGTTTCACGGGCTTCACGGCATGGGCTGAGGTCAAGCCACTTTGCCGCTGCGGCGGCTTGCTGAACACCAAGATGCTTGTGGGAGCGGTGATGAACATGTCCCGAAGGCTAATGTCACTAAGTTAAGCCGGTCTGGAGTGGCATCTGGCGCGGGGTCGCAGGGGCGGGCCGCAATTCGTTCCGCCCCGCGAGATGGGTTTACCCGCTGCGATTATTGTCCCCGCGCGGCGAGCCATGCGGTCATCTGGGTGATCTCGGCCTCTTGCGCCGCGATGACCTCTTGGGCCAGCGCCAGGGTTTCGGGGTCTTTGGCGTATTGCAGCGCGACGCGTCCCATATCGATGGCAGCCTGATGATGCGGGATCATGCCAGCCATGAAATCCACGTCCGGGTCGCCGGTAAAGGGGATCATCATACTGGCCATCATGGTGTTCATTGCCTCGGCATAGGCAATCGTGGCCGGGTCGTCGGCAAATTCCGGTGGAATCAGCATCTTGTGATCCATCATCGGCATGGCACTCATGTCCATATTCATACCTGAGTGATCCATCCCTTCCATTGTCGTCTGAGCAACGGCAATGCCGCCTGCGACGGCGACAGCAGCTCCGATTAAGGCGAGCGAGCGTTTGTTCATGTGGTGTCTCCTATAGTGCGTTTGGTTTATCTGGGTTCAGTTTGCGGCGTAGCCGACCTCGGCCAACACCGCTTCAAGCTTTTCGCGCGGGGCTGTGGTCACAACATCTACCTTGTGCGTCGCGGGATCAGCACTCACCTGCGCTATCGGATCGATCGACTGGATCGCCTTGGTGACGCTGCGCACGCAGCCGCCACAGGTCATGTTCTCGATGTGAAACTGCATGAGGGGACTCCTTGGGTGTGGCTCATGAGCTATCAAATAAGGCTTCCCACAGTGGGAAGGTCAAGAGCCTGCGCCGCGTTTCTTTTTTTCAGGACCTCTTGACCTTCCCATGATGGGAAGCCTTATTTGTCGTCTGCACCGTGAAAGATATGGGAAAGATCAGTATGAACGCCCCTTTGAAATCACTATCCATTGCGTCCCCGGTGACGTTGACATTGCCAGTCGAAGGCATGACCTGCGCTTCTTGTGTCGGCCGGGTCGAACGGGCGTTACGGGCTGTGCCGGGGGTAACGCAGGCCAATGTCAATCTGGCCACCGAACGGGCCGAGGTTGTCACCACCGACACCGCCGACCGCAGCCTTCTGGTGGCAGCGATCGAGGATGCAGGCTATGGCGTGCCGTCAGAAGCCGTCGAACTGGTGATCGAAGGCATGACCTGTGCGTCTTGCGTGGCGCGGGTGGAGCGGGCGCTGAAAGCGGTGCCGGGGGTTACTTCGGCCGCCGTCAATCTGGCAACTGAACGCGCCACGATCACCGGATCGGCCGGGGACGCAGCGCTGATGGCAGCGGTCAAGGACGCAGGCTATGACGCTCGCCGCGCCCAGCGGTCCCCTGCCGCCGATCTCGAGACTGCCGCCCGCAAGGCCGACGAGGCGGCGCATCTGCGGCGCGATCTGATCCTGGCGGCCCTGCTGTCCCTGCCGGTGTTCGTGCTGGAAATGGGCGCGCATCTGTTCATGCCCGTCCACGACCTGATCCTGCGCACCATCGGGATGCAGGCCAGCTGGTGGCTGCAGTTCGTGCTGACGACGGTAGTGCTGTTCGGGCCGGGCCGGCGATTCTTTGTCAAGGGCATCCCCGCCCTGTGGCGGGCGGCGCCGGACATGAACAGCCTTGTTGCCGTCGGTACCGCCGCCGCCTATAGCTATTCGCTGGTGGCGACCTTTGGCCCCGGGCTGCTGCCTGCGGGCACGATCTTTGTCTATTACGAAGCCGCAGCAGTGATTGTCACGCTGATCCTGCTGGGCCGGTTCCTTGAGGCGCGGGCCAAAGGCCGCACCTCGGGGGCGATTCAGCGGTTGATCGGGCTGCAGGCCAAGACCGCGCAAATACGCCGCGACGGGAAAGTGGTCAAAGTACCGATGGCCGAGGTCCGCCCCGGCGATGTCGTCGAGGTCCGGCCCGGCGAACGCGTGCCGGTGGACGGGGTGGTGACCGAAGGCGACAGCTGGATCGACGAAAGCATGATTTCGGGCGAACCCGTGCCGGTGGCCAAGACCGCAGGCGCGCTGGTGACCGGCGGCACGGTGAACCAGACCGGGGCGCTGGCGTTCCGCGCCACAGCGGTGGGCGAGGCCACGATGCTCGCCCAGATCATCCGCATGGTCGAGGCCGCACAAGGCGGCAAGCTGCCGATACAGGCGCTGGTGGACCAGATCACGATGTGGTTCGTGCCTGTGGTGATGGGGCTGGCGGCGCTGACCTTTGCGGTCTGGATGATCCTTGGCCCCGATCCCGCCCTGACGCTGGGGCTGGTCAATGCGGTCGCGGTTCTGATCATCGCCTGCCCCTGCGCGATGGGGCTGGCCACGCCGACCTCGATCATGGTCGGCACGGGGCGCGGGGCAGAGATGGGTATCCTGTTTCGCAAGGGCGAGGCGTTACAGGCCCTGCAAGGTGTCAAGGTGGTGGCGCTGGACAAGACCGGCACGCTGACCGAGGGCAAGCCAGTGCTGACCGATCTTGCGCTGGCCCCCGGCTTTGAACGCGGCACGGTGCTGGCCACCGTGGCGGCGGTAGAGGCGAAATCGGAACACCCGATTGCGCGGGCCATCGTGCAGGCGGCGCAGGCAGAAGGGCTGACACCGCCCGCCGTCATCGGTTTCGAGTCGGTGACCGGGTTTGGCGTGGTTGCCGAGGTTGTAGGCCAGCGTGTCAACATCGGGGCGGATCGCTACATGGCGCAGTTGGGGCTTGATATCGCCGTTTTCGCGGAACAGGCGGCGAAGCTGGGCAGTGAAGGCAAATCGCCGCTCTACGCCGCCATCGACGGGCGTCTGGCCGCGATCATCGCGGTGGCGGACCGGGTCAAGGACACCACCCCTGCCGCAATCAAGGCGCTGCATGGGCTTGGCCTGAAAGTCGTGATGATCACCGGCGATAACCGCCGCACCGCAGACGCCATCGCAGGCCCGCTGGGCATCGACGAAGTGGTGGCCGAGGTGTTGCCGGGCGACAAGGTGGCGGCGGTCAAGCGGCTGAAACTGCTTGGCAAGCTGGCCTATGTCGGCGACGGCATCAACGATGCGCCCGCATTGTCCGAGGCGGATGTGGGCATCGCCGTCGGCACCGGCACCGATATCGCGATTGATGCCGCCGATGTGGTGCTGATGTCGGGGCGGCTGACCGCCATTCCCGATGCCATCGCCCTGAGCCGGGCGACAATGGGCAATATCCGGCAGAACCTGTTCTGGGCCTTTGCCTATAACGCCGCCCTGATCCCGGTGGCTGCCGGTGCACTTTATCCGGCCTACGGCATCCTGTTGTCGCCAGTGTTTGCTGCCGGAGCCATGGCCCTGTCCAGCGTCTTCGTTCTGGGAAATGCGCTGCGCTTGCGGCGGTTCCAGCCCACCAAAGCGTAAAGGAGAACGCAATGAACATCGGTGAAGCTGCCAAAGCCTCGGGCGTATCGGCCAAGATGATCCGCTATTACGAAGAGACTGGCCTGATCCCCGAAGTTGGGCGCACCGCTGCGGGCTATCGGACCTACACGACCACCGAAGTGCAGATGCTGCGCTTTGTCCGCCGGGCGCGGGATCTGGGGTTCACGGTCGAGCGGATTGCCGAACTGCTGGCGCTTTGGCGCGACCGGTCCCGCCACAGTGCAGATGTCAAGCAACTCGCGCTGTCGCAGGTTGACGGTCTGCGCCGGAAAATCCGCGAAATGGAGGAGATGGTCGCCACCTTGGAACACCTGGCCCACGGCTGCAACGGTGATCACCGCCCCGACTGCCCGATCCTTGCGGATCTGGAAGGCGATGCGTCCATCGTCCTGCGGGTCAACCATACCGGGCAGAACTTTGGCCGTCATTGATTGACACCAAGGTTCCCCGCAATGACGGCGCCGCTGCCTTGCGCCAGATCAGTGACACGCCGCCGATCATGGCGCTTTAGTGATCTATCTTGCTTTGGAGTCGCAAATGCCGGAAATCGACCCTTTCTCACGTCTTGCTGTGGCACTGGCCATTGGTTTGATGGTGGGAATCGAACGTGGCTGGCAGTCGCGGGATGCCGCAGGTGGCGCGCGGGCGGCAGGGCTGCGCACCTTTGGCCTTTCCGGCCTGATGGGCGGGATAAGCGGGGTGCTGACCGGGCCGCTTGGACCACAGATCGCGGGCATTGCCTTTCTGGCCTTTACCGTTGCCTTTGGCGCGTTCAACTGGCTGGAGGCCAGGACCAAAGGCACGGCCAGCGCCACCTCGCTGATCGCCGGGATGCTGACCTTTCTACTGGGCGCTTTGGCAACGGTCGGCGATGTCACCGTCGCTATCGCGGCAGCGGTCAGCATGACCGTGCTGTTGGCCCTGCGCGCGCAACTGCACAGCTGGCTGGCCGCGATCACCTGGGAGGAAATCCAGGCCGGCCTGATCCTGATGGTGATGTCGTTCCTGCTGCTGCCTTTGTTGCCGAACCGGGCGATAGATCCCTGGGGGGCGGTCAACCTGCGCGAGGTCTGGTTGCTGGCGATCATGATGGCGCTGATCTCCTTCACCGGATATGTCGCGGTGCGGTTGTTTGGCGACCGGCTGGGGATCATCGTGACAGCGGCGGCGGGCGGGCTTGCCTCTTCGACCGCCACCACGCTGACCTTTGCCCGGCTGGCGCGGGAACAGCCGGGGGCGGTCAACCTGCTGGTTGGCGGCATCCTGATCAGCAGCGCGGTGATGGCGCTGCGCGTGGGCGCGATTGCGGCGGCGCTGAACCCGGCGCTGCTGGGGCCGCTGGCGGTGCCGCTGGCGATCGGCTCCGTCACGCTGGGGGCA
>JANOMH010000539.1:0-2096 GCA_031420215.1 Rhodobacterales bacterium
GCCCCCGATGCTGACCCGGTCGATGTCGAAGCAATCCATGACGCGCTGGAACGTCTGGCCGAGGTTGACCCTGCTTTGGCCCGTTTGGTGGAAATGCGCTATTTCGCCGGGCTCACGATCGAAGAAATCGCGGATGTCACCAGCACCTCGGTCTCGACGCTCAAACGCCAATGGCGCGTGGCGCGGGCATGGTTGCAAGATGCGTTAAGCGGGATGCAGCCCGACTAATCGCAATGGTTTTCCGCCAACGCCGCCGCAATCGTCGCCACATCATTGTCGCGGTCAAGCGCTGTCAGGCCGAACCCATCCGCCAAGGCGTCCCAGGCAGCTTGCGCTTCTTGATAGGCCGCACATCCTGCCGCCTGCCCCCGTACGGCCAGGATCATTTCGGCCCGGCCCCGCAGTGGCACAGCGACTTGTCGTAACGCTGCGGCATCATCAACCGCCGCTGCTGCCGCCGCCCGGTAGCGGACCAATTGCGCCTCGACCAAAGCAATTGCTTCTTCCAGCCGGCCGTTGCTGCGCAACATCAGTGCGATCTGGCCTTGCGAAGACTCAAACAGTTGTCGGGCCAGCCGGTCGGTCGGGTCCCACTCCAGTAGCTGCCGGGCCACATCGGCCGACGCACGGGCCTGTGCCAGCCCGCCAGTTGCGTCACCCAGATCGGCCAGAACCGCCGACAAGGCGTAGCGGACATAATGCAGCCCGTTCAGCAGTTTGCGGTTCAGTGGAGCCGCCTGCAACCCGGTCTCAAACCGCAAAGCGGCGCGGTCGTAGGCGTCCTTTGAGGCCTGTGTCTGGTCCAACCAATACAGACTGTCGCCCACCTGTGCAGCCACCCGCCCGGCTTCGTAATCCCAATCCATAAAGGTCCGTTCTGCCGGGGTCAGGGCCACAATCCGTGCCTCTTCGGCGGTCCGGATGTCCAGGGCCCCCGCATGGTCCCCCAAGGTGGTCAGCGCATCCGCCTGCGTCAGCCGGACGCCCAAAAGCAGCACCTGCAAATCCGCCTTTCGCGCCCCGGCGGCGGGGCCAAGTGCGGCCAGCACATCCGCCTCGGCCCGGTTGGCCAGTGCCATTTGCTGCGACGGGTCCTGATCATGCGCGCCGCGCGTGACTGCCAGAAAATACAGCGCCCGGCCCCGGTCGGCCCGCAAGATCAGATCGCCGGGCAAGTTGGCCAACAAGGCGTCAAATACCCCAACCGCCCGGTCGAGATTGGACAATGCCGCCTCGGTCAGCCCCAGATTTGGGCGGCTTGGCACACCCTGGACTTCGGCCAGCCGCAACAGTCCGGTGGCCACTTCGCGCTGCAATCCGGCGTCGTCCTGCGCCGTTTCCCCCAGTGTATCGAGATATCCCTGGGCCTGCTCTGACAAGGCGAGCCGGGCCGGCGTTGCCCCCGGCACCTGTTCCAACTGCCCGTTCAGATCGAAAATCATGAACCGGGCGAGTGACCGTAATTCGCCAAACCTTGTATCAGCCGCTTGCCGGGCAGTGGTTGCCGCCAGATACAGGTTGAAAATCACCACCAATGCGGCGGCCAGCAGGGCCAGCCCGGACAGCCCCGCCGCCACTGGCACCGGGCGGCGCTGCGCCAGCCTTTGGATCAGATAGCCAGCCGTCTGCGGCACCGCGCTGACCGGTCTTTTGGTCTGCCAGCGGTCCAGATCATCGTCAAACGCCTCGATACTGCGGTAGGTTTGGGTCGGATCCTGCGACAGGGCTTTGGCCAGGATCGCCACCAGATCGGCAGGATTGTGCAGACCGTGCCCTGCCGGGAAAACCGCTGGCAAAGCTGCCGCGTCTGGGTCGAGCCGCAGCGGATCGGCCCAAGGCAATGTCCCGGTCAAAACCTCGTATGAGGTCACCGCCAAAGCATAGACATCATCGGCCAGTGTGGCCGGGGCCAAGGCACAGCGCGCCGGGCTGGCATAGGCGCGGGTCATCCCATCCAGCCCACCCGCCGGGGCAAAATCCTGTAACCGGGCAATCCCAAAGTCGATCAGCTTGGCCCGACCCTCGGCAGTGATCAGGATATTGCCGGGCTTCACATCGCAATGCACAATCTGCGCCTGATGTGCGTGGGCCAAAGC
>JANOMH010000540.1:0-2917 GCA_031420215.1 Rhodobacterales bacterium
CGGCCCTCACCGCGCTGTCCAGGCAGTGTTTAAGCTCGGCTATGAGACCGGCGACATAGTAGCCCTAGAGGCGCGACGCGGAACCGACGTCGTTTTGCCTGCCCGTGAGCAAAGTGAAATACTCGACTATGCGGTCTTAGAACTCCTAGAGCCAATCCCTGGGTTTGTGCCCATCCGCATCACCGCCCTCCGTGATCCTGCCCCTCAGGAACCACTCCTAATTATGGGCTTTCCAGGTGCCAACCCTCTCAGTGTTTCGCGCAAAAACTGCCTTTCAACGGAACGCCCGGTCGAAGCAATGCAATTTTCCCACCTATGTCGAACCTTTGGAGGAAACTCCGGTTCGCTTATTTTTGCCGACGATTGGTCCTTGGTGGGCCTTCATCATGCCGGGGTTTACGACAACGAAACGGGCGAGAAGACCGATTTGAGCTACGGCATACGGATAACTGAAATTCTTGCCATAAGTAGCTTGCTTCAGTCGATGATACTAGTATCGTCCCCAAGTGTTGTATCAGGTTTGCCCACAGAACCTGCGGTTGTCTCGGCACCTCGTGACAATTCTGTCTTTCAAAATAATGAAGCTGAGCTTGTGAAGAGGGTGCAGATTGCGCTAATCCAGAAAGGTTGCTTGGGTGGAAGCGCGGATGGCGAGATAGGGCCAAGAACGCGTGAAGCTATTCGCCGCTACAACCAAACAAATGAGTCAGCCATAAATGCCGACAGATTAAGGGAAACTGACCCGAGTGTCATTCTTTCTCAACTGAGCCATAGTTGTGAATCTGCGACTTCATCAGTTAGTCAAATTTGCTATGACTTCAATGGGAGTGTGATATGTGATTAAAGAAAATATCAACCTGAAAATCCTCTGGGGCCTGATTGTTTGTTTTTGTACAACGCTTTCATCTGCGGCTTTTTCTCAAATAGAGGAGAACACGCACATTCTCGCGATGATTCAAATCAATAGGATTTGCCGGGGGGAAACTCAAGCGTCAGGCGAATTTGTTCGTGTTGTTATTTATCGTTCTACTGCGGGAAACTATAATACATACATGATGAACAGGGCGGGGGCAGTGTTCGGACCAGATGGTGGTGAAGAGCGCAATACACTTAATGGTGTTGATATGCTGTCTGAGCTTGACCTATCTGGACGCCGTATTTTCTATCGAGAGCAGGGTACTCAGTCAGCAGGAAACCGGCAAGCGACCGCAACAATGGAAGTAGAAATAACGGCTGATGGAAATTCATGTTCTGTAAACTCCTGTTCAATGGAGATATCTGAGGCTGGCGCTGAACCAGCCTGTCAGTTCAGGTGCTGGCCTGAGGAATGTGAAGTGCGGCCCGGACCAGCCTCCTAGCCAAGGCCCAAACAACAGAACGGGCGGATGACACCGCCCGTTCCATAAGCCACACATCGAGCGTTCGCGGAACTCGCGAAAATACGGCTCCGAGGTCTCTTTCTTTTTCTGGTCCATAACGGGCAATTCCCCGACAGTTTTGCCCACCGGTAAACGCGGGGCTTTTCATTTTGTCTGTCAACCGCAACTCATATTCCAAACCGCAAGTAATCTGGGGACAAGTTGTTCACCGGCCCCGTTTGTCGGCGACCGACCAGATCACTGACCCGATGGTCAACAGGGCGCCGATCACCGGCTCCACATCGGAGGCTTGGACAAGACCCGTGGCGACCAGCGCGGTACCAGCGACGGTGAGGATTTGGCGGATCAGCGCCAGAATTGCAGGTTTCAGCATGGTTTTCTCCTGTTCAGATTTCATTGGTGGTGGTGAGGAATTCGCCCGGCTTCATCGTCGGCAGGCGTTGCAGGCGCGGGGGATAGGTCGCGGGCCAGCGCGCGCCAAGCAGGCGGGATTTGGCGACGCGGGCGATGGTGACGGCGTCGGACTGATTACCGCCGAGGACGAAGAAATGCGTGTCGTCCTGGCCCACGGCGAAGCCGACATGGCCGCCGGAGCCGCGTTCAAACACCAGCACCGCGCCGGGGACCGGCTTGGTCCCCAAGCCAAACAGCAGCCAGTTGCGCGCCCAATAGGGATTGGTGCCCAGCGCACCGAGAAGTGGCTCATCCGGCAGGGCCATGCGGATGCAGGTTTCCACGAAGTCGCCGCACCAGGGGTTCTTGACCGGATCGCCCAAGCTGCGGCCATCGCGCTTCAGCCAATCCATCAGCCAGGACCGGTCGCGGGCCTCATTGCGGCCCAGCGCGGATTTCGCCTCGGAGGTCCACGGCAAGGGACCCTGCGGTGCCACGGAGGCCGCCCGACCGTTGGCCGCGATCAGTTGCCGCAGCGCGCGGGCGGTTCGCACACCCCAGCGGCCGTCGATTGTGCCGGGCCTATGGCCAAGTTTGTCCAATCCGCTCTGGATCAGGCGGATGGGCTCGTTAGGGTCTGTGTTCATGGGGTCGCTCTTTCTGCCCATTGGCGGGCAACAAAAAACCCGCCTTGTGGGCGGGTCGGAGTGGTTGGGTGGAGGGTAGGAATTAGTGCTGAGGCCGCTGTGCCAGTTCGCGCAGCAGCGTGTTGGTTTCACGGGCCTGTTGCTTCAGCTCATTGATCGACAGCGACAGCGCATCAAAGCGCTCGTCCTGCCGCGTGGCGCTGTTTTCCAAGGCGCGAACGCGGGCTTCCAATTGTGCGGAACTGGCGCGTTCGGCCATGATCATTTCGCGGGTTTCGGTCAGGGCGGAGGTCAGGCGGTCGGCCGCACTTTGCAACGAGGCCAATGTGCCACCACCCCACCAGATCAACCCAGTGACGGAGACCAGCATGGTCCAGGCCAGCGCTTTGTTGATCGTGATGCCTCGTTCGCTGTTTTCAATCATGGGTTTTGCCACTTCTGTTTGTTCTGAATTGATCCGCATCTCGTTTCCAAGAGGTCACGCTGCCCGCAGCCAAA
>JANOMH010000541.1:0-14420 GCA_031420215.1 Rhodobacterales bacterium
ATCGAATAGCGCCCGGAATATTCATTCACATTGGCGGTGCGGTGCCGGATCCATTGGCGGGCGACAAAGACCGGCAATTTCACGTGCAATTTCACTTCGCACATTTCGAACGGCGTCGAATGCCAGTGCCGCATCAGATAACGGATCAGCCCTTCGTCATTTTGCACCGATTTGGTGCCGCGCCCGTAACTTACCCGCGCCGCCTGACAAATCGCCGCATCATCGCCCATATAGTCGATGACCCGGACAAAACCGTGGTCGAGCACCGGGATGGCCGTGTAGAGGTGCTTTTCCATCCCCTCGGACACCGCACGCAACGTGGGCTTTTGTGTGGCGCGCAGGGCGTCGATATCGGACTGCTGGTCTGTGGTGATGGGCATGATCGGCTCCTTTGGGTCGGCTGAGTCGCTGCCTACTATATCTGGGGGTGCAGGCGGCACAAACGCCGATATTCCGTGGCCGGATAGAAACATCTGTCCAACTATCGCCAGGGGTGTTTCGGTTCTGGAATTGACAGGCCGGGGGATTGCCCCGAAGGTTCCCCCAAAACAAGCGACACACGAGGCAGACCATGTACCGTATCCTTGCCGCGACGGCCGCATTGGCCCTGTTGACCGCCTGTGGCGACGGGCAGCCGTTTGATTTTGGTGTGGTCCCGCCCCCGATTGTGGAACCGCCGGGGCTGACCGAGGAAGAAATCGAAGAGCAGCTGGCGATTTCGGAAAGCATCGCGGGCGGTCTGGATGGCGGGACGTATAGTCTGGCTGCGGGCACGTTGACAGTGCGGATTCCGCTGGATTTGGGCGACGATATTGATGCCGAGTATGAACGCAATCCTGCCCTTGATGTGGCGGGCTATGTCGCCTTCAGTGCGCAAAGCGACCCACTGGACCGCATTTACATCGGAATGGCTGCCAGATCGGCCGACAATAGTGTCGAAGGCGTACTTGTATCGGATGCGGGCCAGTTCGGCAGATTTTTCGGCGGCACGACTTTCCGCCAGATCGGCGCTTATTCCGAATCTCCGGCGAGCCCCAACACCGGGCTGGTCAGTTATGCCGGCAATTATGTTGGGCTGAGTAATGCACCTGCAACGTCGAACAACATCGGCCTTCCTGTGAACCCCGGCACCGAGCCTGGGCTTATTCCGGCTCAAGCCTCACGTGTAACTGGCAATGTCTTTATCAACGCGGATTTTGGCGACAACGTGGTAAACGGCTTAATTTATAATCGTACAAATCTGGATGCCAACGAGCAACTTAACAATGTGGTTCTGATTCTGTCTACCATTAATTCCAACGGGAGTTTCCTTGGCAAAGTCCAGAGTCAGCCAGTGGATGGTACTGCGCCAGTTGCGATCGGCGATTATGGTGGCACTTTCGGCGGCTTGAACGCCAGCGGTGTAGCGGGCGGCGTCCATCTGGAAAACTACCTCGACAATGTAGAAAACGAACAAGAATACGGCATTTTCGTTTTGACCCAATGCGGACTGGCCGGAGACGGCGGGGCGATCTGTGATGATGTCCAACCTGACTTTTGATGCGGCATTCCGTTAAACTCGCAACCGCCGTCTTCATGTTCCTGGCAGGATCGGCGCTGGCCGAGACCAGCATCGACCTGCCCATCCCCGAGGCCCGCGCCCTTGCCACCCAAGCGGCGTTGGGCGGAGAGCCTGAAACCGCCCGCCGGATTGCGGCGGCGTTGCTGCAGGCTGACCCGAATGACCGGGCCGCCCTGTTGGTGCTGGCGGCTGTCGAGCCGCAATTGGGCCGCCCGACCCAAGGCCGTCTGGCGGGCGCACGGGCCTATGCCGTATCAGTCACCAATGCCGAGAAATACGAGGCCGCCCGCCTGACTGCGTTGGCCGCCGCCAATGAGGGCCGG
This sequence comes from Rhodobacterales bacterium, assembly GCA_031420215.1. Classification (GTDB taxonomy): domain Bacteria; phylum Pseudomonadota; class Alphaproteobacteria; order Rhodobacterales; family Rhodobacteraceae; genus JANOMH01. The sequence continues at coordinate 1,885 of JANOMH010000541.1, forward strand.
TTCACGCTGGCCCAATGGTGGCTCCGCCGCGCCCTGACCGTGGCCCCGACCCCGGCGGATGCAGCCCAAACGATGACCGACGCGCGCGGGCTGCGCAATTTGAACCCGTGGTCGAGCAATGTGGCGCTGTCGTTTGCGCCGTCGGATAATGTGAATGGGGGGTCTGAATCACAAGTCTACACGATTGATGGTCTGCCGTCCGGCCCACTTGGCCCAGGAGCCCTGAGTGCGGATGCGCAGGCGTTGTCGGGGTGGGCCGGAATATTGGACCTGAGCACAAGCTATCGGCTGAATGCATCGCCAACGTATCAAACGACGGTCACTGCCCGTGCATATGGCCGGGGCGTTTTATTATCGCAAGATGCCCAAGCGGCCTTGAATGCCGAACAGTCCGATGCCAAGGCCAGTGATTTTTCAACAGCATTGCTGGAATTTGGTTTGCGCCATGACCGGGCCGCGACCAACGGGACCTATGGATTTGAACTGACGGTCGGACAGGTTTGGAGCCAGACTGAATTTGATTATTCGTTTCTGCGTCTGGGTGCAAATCGCAGATTTCCAATTGGGGAACGAACTCAACTATCATTCGCCGCTTCGGCCGAGCGACGTTGGAACGACAGCTATGACCCGGAACAATGGCGGCGCAACATCCAAGGGAGCTGGAGCCGGACAGGTGCAAATGGCAATGTGCTGAGCGCAACATTGTCCTATAGTAGTGTTTTGGCGCTGGCGGTGCCGAAAATTGGGACGATTGAGATTGGTCAGGAAACCTACGGTTTCATTTATTATCAAGCAAATACAAATGATAACGCTGTCTCAACAACCGTGCAAGTTCGCTATCAGCTTGCGAAACCTGTCGGCCCTGCGCAACTGGACTTTTCTATCGGCCTGCAGGAACAACATTTCCGCGACTATGTTTTTGTACAGGTTGTTCCCGGCGGTCGCGAGGATTTACGGGTTTTCGCGAGTGTCAACGCGTTTTTCCCCGACTACAGCTACGCAGGCTTTGCCCCTGTGGTGACTTTGAGCGCCAGTCGCACCGACAGCAATGTCAGCCGGTTTGATACCAACGACCTGTCGCTCAGCTTTACCTTCCGCTCGACCTTCTAACTGCCTGCCACGCCTGCTATTGTCCCCCCAAATCACCCAAGGGAGCCACCACATGCCCACGACTTACTTGCACACCATGGTCCGGGTCAAAGACCTGGAAAAATCCATGGCTTTCTATGCGCTTTTGGGCCTGAAAGAGATCCGGCGCATCACCAACGAAGGCGGACGGTTCACTCTGGTGTTCATGGCCGACCCGACCCAGCCGGAATGCCCGGTCGAACTGACCTATAACTGGGATGGCGATGACGGGTTGCCCAGCGACGGGCGGCACTTTGGCCACCTGGCCTATGCTGTTGATAACATTTACGATATGTGCACCCATCTGCAGGCCAACGGGGTCACCATCAACCGGCCGCCGCGCGATGGCAACATGGCCTTTGTCCGTTCGCCCGACAATGTGTCGATTGAACTGCTGCAAGCGGGCGATCCCCTGCCCAAGGCCGAACCCTGGGCCAGCATGGGCAATACCGGCCATTGGTAGGCCTGTCCCGGAGCAGGTCTTTCTACCCTGTTGCCCATTTCTTTGGGTTCTCAAATATCCCCGCCGGAGGCTCCTGCCCCTGCGGCAATCCCGGTGTTTTCCGAACAACGGGCGGGTTTGTCACGCTGACGGGCGGGGTCTTGTGCCCCGCCCTTGGTCGTCTCATTGCCCGTAATCCCGGCTGAAACTTAATAGATATACCGGATCTGATCGGTCCAGTATCGTTCGACCCGGCGCAGACTGGCCGAGATATCCTCGATCCCGGCGTGGTCCAGAACCCCCCGCGCTTCCAGCCCCTCGGCATGGGCGGCAAATAGTTTCGCCACGATTTCGCGGATCCGGCGACCCTTTTCGGTCAGGCGCACGCGCACCGACCGGCGGTCAATTTCGCAGCGCTGATGGTGCATGAAGCCCATGTCCACCAGCTTTTTCAGGTTATAGCTGACATTGCTGCCCTGGTAATATCCCCGGGTTTTCAGCTCGCCCGCAGTGACCTCGTGTTCGCCGATGTTGAACAAGAGCAGCGCCTGCACCGCGTTGATTTCCAACACGCCGACCCGCTCGAACTCGTCCTTGACCACATCGAGCAAGAGCCGGTGGAGCCTTTCCACCAGCGTCAGCGCATCGAGGTAACTGCTCATGAACCCGGTCCGATGGCCCATGTTGCGGGGCCCTTCCAGATTGGAATGAACACTCATACTTTTGTCTCCGTCATTACTGCCCGACGGTGACTTTGACCGATAATGCCCAACAATCCGTTAAGTGGCGAAAAATGCGGTCCAAACTTGTCTTGGATTTGTCATAACTGTCCGGGTGCTGCGTTAACCGGGGCGCGCGACCCCATGCGCCGTGGCCGCAATCTGCCCGATCAGCCCGGTATACTGTTCTGGCGCTGGAACTTGCCCGTTGATCCAGGAATACAGGTCATGGTCGTTTTCTTCCAGCAGCTGATCATAAAGGGCCAAACTGGAGTCATCCATCCCGCCCAACGCCACCCCGGCAAAGGCCTGCAGGATCAGGTCCATCTCCTTGATCCCGCGCCGCATCGATCGCATCGCCAGCCGTTTGATCCGGTGTTGGGGGGATTCAGGTGTCATCCGACAAATCCTTAGCGCTTGAAGACCATTGCCCTGTTGCCTATGACAGAACCGCAACAATCTGACCATCCGGAGCCGCCCCATGCCCTTCCTGTCTGCGACACTTACCCGCGTCAAACCCTCGCCCACCATCGCCGTGACCACCAAAGCGCAAGAGCTGAAAGCCGCTGGTCGGGATATTATTGGCCTTGGCGCAGGCGAGCCGGACTTTGATACGCCGCAGAATATCAAGGATGCGGCGATTGCAGCGATCCGGTCGGGCAAAACCAAATATACCGCTGTTGACGGCATCCCAGAGCTGAAACAGGCGATCTGCGCCAAGTTCCTGCGCGAAAACGGCCTGACCTATACCCCCGATCAGGTGACGGTCGGCACTGGTGGCAAGCAGGTGTTGTATAACGCCTTCATGGCCACCCTGAACCCCGGCGATGAGGTGATCATTCCCGCCCCCTATTGGGTGTCTTACCCCGATATGGTGTTGCTCGCCGGTGGCACCCCCGTGGTGATCGAGGGCAAGCTGGAGGCGGCGTTCAAGATTACAGCTGAACAACTGGAGGCGGCGATTACTCCCGCGACCAAGTGGTTCCTGTTCAACTCGCCGTCCAATCCGACAGGGGCGGGCTATTCCTGGGGCGAGCTCAAAGCCCTGACCGACGTCTTGCTGCGCCACCCGCATGTCTGGTGCATGACTGATGATATGTATGAACATCTGGTGTTTGACGATTTCGTATTCTGCACCCCGGCGCAGGTCGAACCACAGCTGTATGACCGGACCTTGACCGTCAATGGCGTGTCCAAGGCCTATGCGATGACCGGTTGGCGGATCGGCTATGCCGCAGGTCCGGTGCCGTTGATCAAGGCGATGGGCAAGGTCCAGTCGCAAAGCACCTCCAACCCTTGCTCTATCAGCCAATATGCCGCCGTCGAGGCGCTGAATGGCACACAGGACTTTCTGGCGCCGAACCGGGCGTTGTTTCAGCGCAGGCGGGATCTGGTGGTCTCGATGCTGAATCAGGCCAAGGGAATTACCTGCCCGCGCCCGGAAGGGGCGTTCTATGTCTATCCCTCCATTGCCGACTGTATTGGCAAGTCCAGTGCGGCCGGAGCTCTGATCACCGATGACGAAGCCTTTGCCACGGCTCTGCTGGAGGAAACCGGGGTGGCGGTAGTGTTTGGCGCGGCCTTTGGCCTATCGCCAAACTTTCGCATCAGCTACGCTACATCGGACGAGGCGCTGGAACAGGCGTGCAGGCGCATCCAGAGTTTTTGCGCGGGGTTAAGGTAAGGCAGGACGATGGGGGCAGAGCTTCCTGAGTATTATTTCCGTATCCGCGAGAACGGGGCAGCGGTGTTTCGGGTCGATACCGAAAACCGCCAGCGCCGGATCGAAATGGAGCAGATTGCCACGGTCAATGTGAAGAATGCCGAGATCAAGCCACATGGCGACCGGGTCTTGACCGCGGCAGAGCGTAAGCTGATCACGGACTGGACGGCGCAACGCATCGCCTTGCTGGCCCGCCGCGATATGGATGACATTCACCGGGCGGTGGATCAGATGAACCTGACCACCCAATGGGTCCAGTCCAAAGCCACCGATGCGCAGCTGGACGACGTGACGGATGCGTTGCTGCTGGCCATGCATGACCTGCGTTCGACCTTGGTCCGCAAAAAGGCCGACCGTGTGCCAGATGAAAAAGGTGATGCATGAGCGGGGTGGGTCAAGACCCACCTTACCATTTTGCCCGGCGTAAGGTGGGTTTCAACCCAGCTTTTTTTACAAAACAACACTCATATTCAATAGCTTGTAAGGTGGGTTTAAACCCACCTTACCGGCGTGCGGGGTTAGGTCATGCCATCTGAACTGCTCTGGCTGTTTGCGGCTGTGGCCCTGATCCTGTTGGCCGGAACCGCCGCCGGGCGCTGGTTGCACCGCAATCGCCCTGGCCCGGTGACCGATAATCTGGTGGCGCGGGTCAATGCCTGGTGGGTGATGGTCGCTGTTCTTTCGTTGGCATTCTGGGCCGGGCCGCTGGGGGTTATCGCGCTGTTTGCGCTGTTGTCACTGGGAGCCTTGCGCGAGTTTCTGGTGCAGTCCGCCCAAGGTCCGGCCGACCGGCTGGCGCAAATCGTCACCCTGGCCATCGCCCTGCCCGTCCAATACTGGTTGATCTGGGATGACTGGTATGGGCTTTATACGATTTTCATCCCGGTCTATGCGTTTCTGGCCCTGACCATCCTGGCTGCCTTTCAAGGTGATACAACCGGCTTTCTGGCCCGGATCGCGGGCCTGCATCTGGCGCTGATGCTGTGCGTTTATGCCCTCAGCCATGTACCCGCGCTGCTGTATCTGCAGATTGAGGGGTTTGAGGGCCGGTCCTCCCTGCTGATTGCATTCCTGATTTTTGTCGTGCAGTTTTCCGATGTGATGCAATATGTCTGGGGCAAGCTGTATGGGCGACACCTGATCGCCCCTGCCCTGTCGCCCTCTAAGACATGGGAGGGGTTCGTCGGCGGGATTGCTACGGCGACCCTGACAGGCGCGGCCCTGTGGTGGCTGACCCCGTTCACACCGATACAGGCGGGCGCCATGGCCCTGGCCGCCACATTGATCGGCTTTTGCGGCGGGCTGGTGATGTCGGCGATAAAGCGCGACCGGGGCATCAAGGATTGGGGCGCGTTGATTGCGGGCCATGGCGGTGTGCTGGACCGCACCGACAGCCTGATCTTTGCCGCCCCGGTGTTTTTCCATCTGACCCGGTTTTTCTGGGTGACATTGTGAGCGATTTTTCCCGTCGTCCGATTGCGTCGCGTCAGTCCGGTTGGGCAGGCCGCGCGGCCCGCTGGCTGGCGGCCACGGACATTACCCCGAACCAGATTTCCATTGCCTCGGTCGGCTTCGCTGCACTGGCTTTTGCGGCCTTCTGGGCCTCTGCCCATGTGCCTGCTTTGCCCCGCGCCTTGTTGCTGATCCTGGCGGCGGGCGGCTGTCAGCTGCGCCTGATCTGCAATCTGCTGGACGGGATGGTAGCGATTGAAGGCGGCAAGAAATCCGCCGATGGCCCATTCTGGAACGAGGCACCGGACCGGGCGGCGGATATTCTTATTCTGGTCGGATTGGGACTAGCCGCCGGAGCGCCGGGGCACGGTTGGGCGGCGGCGGCTTTGGCAGTTTTGACCGCCTATGTGCGTGAATTGGGCCGGGCCGAGGGATTGCTTGCCGATTTTGGCGGCCCTTTGGCGAAACCGCAGCGGATGGCTTTGGTCACAGGCGGGGCACTGCTGGGGGTCATCTGGCCACATCTGCTGGTCACGACGCTGGCCCTGTTGATCGCGGGCACCGCCCTGACCGCTGGGCTACGCGCCCGCAGGTTGGTTCTGGAATTGCGGCGGCGCGGCTGACCGGGCGACGTGGATTGACCGCCCCCAGAACCGCGCCATCAGTAACCCCGCAGCAACCGTCAGCCCGGCAACCAGCCCAAGCCAGACCCCGACCGCGCCCACATCAAACACAAACCCCAGCAAATAGCTGCAGGGAATGCCGATCACCCAATAGCTGACCGAGGCGATCAGCATTGGCGTTTTGGTATCCTGCACGCCGCGCAGCAACCCCAGTGCGATGACCTGCATCGCATCGGCGAAATGAAACAGCGCCCCCATCGCCATCAATTGCACCCCAATTGTCATCAACCCGGCTCGCTGCGGATCACTGTCGGATACAAACAGCCCGATAATCGGGACCGCGAACAGCAGCATCGCGGCAACGACCGCAATCGCCACCGCCACCGACAGGACGATCCCGGCATAGGCCCCATCGCGCATGCCTGGCATGTCATGCAGCGCCATGGCTTGGCCGGTGCGCACAGTCAGGGCCTGCGAAATCCCCAGATGGACCATGAATCCGATTGCTGCGGCCCGCATCGCGATCCCATGCGCGGCCAGCGGCAAGGCCCCCAGCCAGCCCATCATCACGGCGGCGGCGATGAACATGCCTGCTTCGAACAACGCGGTCAGTCCAATCGGCCAGCCCAACCGCCAGACCCGGCCAAAGGCTGTCCAGTCAGGTTTCCAGAACCGGATGAACAGCCGGAACCGCCGCAACGGGCCAAACAATCCGGCATAGGCCATGGTCGCCAGCATGCTCAGCAGTTGGGTGAAGACCGAGGCCAAAGCCGCCCCCTGCACCCCCAGCTCCGGTGCCCCCCAATGGCCAAAAACGAGGGCCCAGACCAACCCCGCGTTGACGAAAAAGCCTGCGACGGTGATCCAGAGCACGACCTGGGTCCGCTCTAATGCGACCAGAAAGCTGCGCAGGGTCACCACGGCCAAAGCCGGGAACATGCCAAAGCAGGCGATCCGCAGAAACTGCTGTGCCATCGCCGCGATGGGTGGCTTTTGCCCGATCGCCAGCAGGATCGGCTCGGAAAACCACATCACCGGCAGGACCGCCGTAGCCCAGAGCATCGACAGCCACAGCGCCATCCGGGTGACCCGCCGCACCTCGGTATCGCCGCCATTGGCGGACGCACTGGCCACCATCGGCAAGACCGCATTGCCAAAGCCGGTACCGAAAATGAACATCAGGAACCAGACAGACGTGCCCAGCACCAGTGCTGCCAAAGGTTCGACCCCATACCAGCCCATCATCACGATATCGGTGGTATGCAGCGACATCTGTGCCAGCTGGCTGCCGACAATCGGCAGGCCAAGGATCAAGAGGGCACGTAAGTGCCCGGCATAGGTCAGATGAGGTTGCATAGCGACGGAGTTAGGCGGTTCGGGGCCTTGAGTCCAGCCCTGGTTGCCCGTCGCCTGTGGCGGTCAAGCCCCGGTCGCGCGGAATTTTGCCATGAGATAGGGGCCGGAGCGGACCGGCGGATAGGTGTTCGATCCATCCAGCGGGGTAATCTCGGCACCCCAGTTGGGTTGGTGGAAAAAGGCCAGACTTTGCCGCGCCGGTTGATCCGGCTTGGCCACAACCCGGTGCAAGGTGCTGACCCAACTGTCCGCCGTCCAGCGCGCCATCAGATCGCCGATATTGATCACAAAGGCATGTTCGGGGGCAGGCACGTCGATCCACGCGCCGTCTCGGGCAATTTGTAGCCCCTGCGAGCCGGGCTGCGGTTTCAGGATCGTCAGCGAGCCATAGTCGGTATGCGCCCCGGCGCGTTGCTGTTTGTCGAGCGGGACTGTGGTTGTAGCCGGATAGTTTAACGCGCGCAGGGCCGAGATTGGGGCGCTGATGTAGGGCTGGAAATAAGTGTCGGGCAGGTTCAGGGCGGCAGCAAAGGCTGCCATGATCCGCCCGGCCAGTGCTTCCATCGCTGCGTAATAGGTTTCCCATGCCGCCCGGAAGCCGGGCAGATCTGGCCAGAGCGTGGGCTGGTAGCAAAAGGCGAGCGCGTCGGGGTCGGTGATGGTGGCGGGCGTGGTCAGTGGGCCGCCGTTGAAGGATTCTTTCAGGTCGGGCGGCGTGTCCTCGCCTTTGGATTTGGCCAGAGCTTCGGCATTGGGGCCGAGATAGCCGTAGGGATAGCCGGGATAGGGGGCGGCAACGCGGCGCTTTTGCTCTGGCGACTGCGCGAAAAAGTTTTGTGCGGCGGTCCAGACCCCCTTGACGGTGGCGTCAGGAACCCCGTGCCCGTGCAGCACCAGAAACCCGGTGCTGCGACAGATTTCGTCGATCTTGCGGGCCTTTGCGCGGCGATCTTGACCTTGCGCGCCTTCAAAGGCGGCAAGGTCGAAGCTGGCGAAATCGTCAGAGGACATCGCGCCACGAGTGTTTGGGTGCAAAGCCAAGCAGGCGTTTGGCCTTGGCATTGCTGTAAAAGGTCTCGTGTTTGCCCATCGAATGTTTCAGAGGCACATCTTTGTAATAGGTTTCAATGACTTGATCAGTGGTGAGGCCAACCGACATATCGTCATTAGACACATTGAACACCTGATAGCCCAGCCCATCGGTTTTCAGGCAGCGATCGACCATATGCCCCAGATCGCGGGCGTCGATATAGGCGAATATATTGCGCCGGCGCTTGGAGGGGTCGGCCATGTAGGCCGGGAAATTGGCCGCATATTCATGCGGTTCGATGACGTTGTTGATGCGCAGGGCATAAATGTCGATGCCGGTGCGGGCCTGAAAACTGCGGGCTGTCACTTCGTTGACGACCTTGGACATGGCGTAGCTGTCATGCGGGATGACCGGGTGTTCTTCGTCCACCGGGATGTAGTCGGGCTTTTTCACCCCATCGGCAAAACAGACGCCATAGGTGGTTTCAGATGAGGCAAAGATCACCTTGCGGATGCCAAGCTTCACGGCGGCGTCCAACACGTTGTAGGTGCTCATCGTATTGATCTGGAACGTCTCGTTATCCGGCCGGATCAGGATGCAGGGGATGGCCGCGAAGTGCACGATGGCGTCATAGCGCGGCACGCCGGTGCCGGGCTCCTGTTCGTCAAAGCCGGCATAGGCGGACAAGGCGTTGAACACCTGCCCTGCATCGGTCAGCTCGACCCGCAGGTTATCCACACCGGGATGGTCGAACTTGACCAGATCGGCATTGGTGACGCGGTGCCCCTGTGCCAGAAGGTGGGGGATGGCGTGACGACCGGCCTTGCCGCTGCCGCCGGTGAAGAAAATGCGCATATCTGGGACTCCCTTGGGTTAACCTTCATTATCTGGCCCTTGGCGCGGGGCGCAAGCGTTCTATACTATGCGACAAAACAAAGGGAGAGGGACATGCCGACACTTTACGGAGCCTACCGCAGCCGGGCCACGCGCAATTTCTGGCTGGCGGGCGAAATGGGGATCACACTGGAGCTGGCCCCAGTGCTGCAAGCCTATCGTGCCGGGGCCGCCGCGGCACCGATGTCGACCACTTCACCGGAGTTCCTGGCAATCAGCCCGGCAGGCGCGATCCCGGTGTTGCGCGATGGCGATCTGGTCTTGTCGGAATCGCTGGCGATCAACCTGTATCTGGCGCACAAATACGGCGGGCCGCTATCCGCCGAGAGCCCTGCCGAAGAGGCGCAGATGCTGCAATGGGCGCTGTATGGCATGACGGCCCTTGAACCGGCGGCGCTGGTGTTGATGTTTGCGTTCAACGAAGGGCGCGGCGATGATCCGGAGGTGGCCCAGAATGCTGCGAAATTGCAGCGGCCCCTCAAGGCACTGGAAACCCATCTGACGGCGCATCCCTTTATGGTCGGCGACCGCTTTACCGTGGCCGATATCAATATGGCCGAGATTGTGCGTTATACCCAAGGCCACCCGACCCTGCTGGCCGGATTTCCAGCAGTGGATAAATGGCTGCGCGCCTGTCAGGCCCGCCCGGCGTTCAAGGCGATGTGGGAAAAACGGATGGCCGAACCGGTGTGATTTCACACTGGACTTTGCCGCAATGCTGCTACCTGTGATGCAACCCACAGGAGAATCCCGGATATGCGCATCATGACAGCTATTGCCCTTGCAGCCAGCCTGGCCTCGCCGTCATTGGCAGAAAATCGTATCGACGGAATGCGCCCGGATGCGCCGGAACTGGCGGCATTGGGCGCAAATGCGGTGGGGGTGACAACCCTGACGCTGACCAATCCGGGGCAGATCGACATTGTGAATGCGACGGCGGATGCCGCCCCGACCTATGACCGAGTGCTGACTGTTGAGGTCTGGTATCCGGCGGCGGAGGGAACGGAACCGGGGGGGAATTACTCCGCCCTGTTGCGCGATGGACTGACTTCGGTCACGTTGCAGGGGCAGGCGGCGCGGGATGCACAGCCATTGGCCGGGGCCGCGTATCCGCTGGTGATCTTGTCGCATGGCTATCCGGGCAACAGGTTTTTGATGAGCCATCTGGGGGAAAATCTGGCCTCCAAGGGCTATGTCGTGGCCTCGATTGACCACCCCGACAGCACCTATGACGACATGACCGCCTTTGGCTCGACGCTTGTGAACCGGCCATGGGATCAGCGGTTTGTGCTGGATGCTCTGGCGGGGCTAGACAGTGATCTGGGCGCGGTGATTGATGCCGACACGACTGCGATCATCGGCTATTCGATGGGCGGATATGGGGCGCTGATTTTTGCAGGCGCAGGGGTGACTGCGGCGGCCCCGGATTTCAGCTATGCCGCCCCTCAGCGGTTGCTGGAACGCAACATGGTCGGAACCGAAAGCCTTGCCACACTGGTCGATTCCCGCGTCAAGGCCGTCGTGGCCTTGGCCCCCTGGGGCCGGAATGCGGATTTCTGGGATGCGGCGGGGCTGGCGGGAATTGAAAAGCCGCTGCTGCTGATCGCGGGGTCGGTGGATGATGTGTCGGTCTATTCTGCACTGCGGCAGATATTTGCAGAGACAACCGGGACGACCCGACATCTGCTGACATTCAAGAATGCCAATCACAATGCGGGCGCGCCAATTCCGGCCCCGGCGGAAAGCTATGCGTTCAATGCGACGCTGGGTTTCGCCCCTTTCGACCACTACGCCGATCCGGTCTGGGACACTGTGCGGATGAACAACATCAGTCAGCATTTTGTGACCGCATTTCTGGACCTGCACCTAAAAGGGGACGCAGCGATGCAGCCCTATCTGACGCTGGTGCCCAATGCCGCTGAAGGGGTCTGGGCGGTGGATGAGGCGGGCGCGCCGACTGCGGCCAACACCTATTGGGCCGGGTTCCAGAACCGCACAGCGGTGGGATTGATGTTCGAGACGCTGGAGGCAGGGAACTAGCAGTTGCCCCTGCCCCATTGCCCTGCCACAATAGCTGCCAATCAATAGCGAGCAGCGCCATGCCAGACGACCTTTTGTCCGGGACCGGACCCGACGACTATAACGCCTCGTCCATCGAGGTGCTGGAAGGGCTGGAGCCGGTCCGCAAACGCCCTGGCATGTATATTGGCGGCACCGATGAACGCGCCTTGCATCATCTGGTGGCCGAGGTGCTGGACAATTCCATGGACGAGGCGGTGGCGGGCCATGCCAACCGGATCGAAGTGGAATTGCTGGCCGATTATTCGGTGATGATCCGCGACAATGGCCGTGGCATCCCGGTTGATCCGCATCCGAAATTTCCGGGTAAATCCGCGCTTGAGGTGATCCTGTGCACGCTGCATTCGGGCGGCAAGTTTTCCGGCAAGGCCTATCAGACCTCGGGCGGGTTGCACGGGGTTGGGGCCTCGGTGGTGAATGCTTTGTCGGATTCTTTAGTCGTGCAGGTGGCGCGCAACAAGGAGCTGTATGAACAGCGGTTTTCACGCGGGGTTCCGTTGGGGCCGATTGCAAAGCTGGGCCCAGTGGCAAACCGGCGCGGCACAACCTCCACCTTTCATGCCGATGAACAGATTTTCGGGCATCACCGCTTCAAACCCGCCCGGATGTTTAAATCGATCCGGTCCAAAGCCTATCTGTTTTCCGGTGTCGAAATCCGTTGGAAAACCGCCATCGACGATGGGGAAACGCCACTAGAGGCTGTGTTTCACTTTCCCGGCGGGCTGTCGGATTATTTGAAGGAAACGATGGGCAAGGCGATCACCTATGCCGACCGGCCCTTTGCCGGAACCGTTGATTTCACAGAGAAATTCGGTCTGCCCGGTAAGGTGGAATGGGCGGTGAACTGGACGCCGGTGATGGATGGCTTCATCCAGTCCTACTGCAACACGGTCCCCACGCCCGAGGGTGGCACGCATGAGGCGGGCTTTTGGGCCGCGATCCTGAAAGGCATCCGCGCCTATGGCGAACTGGTCAAGAACCGCAAGGCCATTGAGATTACCCGCGATGATCTGACCACCGGCGGTTGTGCTTTGGTCAGTTGTTTCATCCGCGAGCCGGAATTTGTCGGCCAGACCAAGGACCGGCTGGC
>JANOMH010000542.1:0-1854 GCA_031420215.1 Rhodobacterales bacterium
CCATATCCCACCAACGCCTTCACCTCGCAGAAATCATGAATCCCCCAATCGGCATATTCATGGCCATTGCCGGACTGCTTGTACCCGCCGAACGGCGCGAACAGGTCCCAGGCGGGCAGGTTGATCTGCACTTGGCCGGCCCGCATTTGCCGGGCGACGGCCCGGGCCTGATCCATATCCTTGCCGCAGACATAGGCGGCTAGGCCATAGACCGAGTCATTGGCCATCTGCACCGCCTGCTCGACGCTGTCATAGGGCAGGATCGACAGCACCGGGCCAAAGATTTCCTCACGCGCGACGGTCATCTGCGGCGTCACCCCGCCAAACACCGTGGGCCGCACGTAATAGCCATGGTTCAGCCCGTTTGGCCGGCCCAAACCACCTGCGGCCAACTCGGCCCCGTCATCAATTCCGGCCTGAATCAGCCGCTGGATTTTGTCATATTGCAGTAGCGACACAACGGGGCCCAGTTGGGTGGAGCCTGCGCGTGGATCACCCACCAGTTTGGAATTGGCGACTTCTGCGGCCACTGACACCGCTAGAGCGTGCTCCGACCGGGGTACGAACATCCGGGTCGGTGCGTCGCAGGACTGGCCGGAATTGGCAAAACAGGCCGCAGCCCCGTCTGCGACCATTTGCGGAAAGTCACAATCGGGCAACAGGATATTGGCGGACTTACCGCCCAGCTCCTGCGCCACCCGCTTGACCGTGGGGGCGGCGGCCTGTGCCACCTGAATGCCCGCGCGGGTGGACCCGGTAAATGACACCATATCGACCTGAGGATGCGAGGCGAGCACTGCTCCCACTTCGGGACCGGTGCCGTTGACCAGATTGAACACCCCTGCCGGAGTGCCGGCTTCATGCATGATCTCGGCCCAGATCATCCCCGACAGCGGGGCGATTTCCGATGGCTTCAGGACCATGGTGCAGCCAGCGGCAAGGGCAGGCATCACCTTGCAGGTGATCTGGTTCATCGGCCAGTTCCATGGGGTGATCAGGCCGCAAACCCCGATCCCCTCGCGGATGATCAGGGTATCGCCGCGCCGTTCCTCCCAGACAAAACGCTCAGCGGCGTCAATAGTCGCGTCAATATGGGCGATTCCGGCCCAGGCCTGCGCTTCGATCGCGAAACTAAGGGCGGCGCCCATCTCCTGACTGATTGCGGCGGCGATTTCATCCTGGCGGGCGGCATATGAATCGCGGATGCGGTGCATCAGGGCCAGCCTCGCGGCGAAAGCGGTGCTGGTCCAGCCCATAAAGGCAGCGCGGGCGGCCAATATCGCGGCATCGGCATCGGCGGCAGTGCCCAGCGCGACATCAGCAAAAGCGGTTTCGGTTGAGGGGTCAATGACCGGCATCGTCCCGGCACCCGGACCCGGAGCGACCCATGCGCCATTGATGTAAAACCGTCCCAGATTGGTCATGTCGGTCATCGGAATCCTCCTGCCTCTGCGCTGCAATCACCACCATATCGGGCAGGCAATGCGACGCAAGGGACGCTTTGCGCTTGACAGCGTTGCCGTCCCGTTTCAGGCGGATTGCAGGCCCATCCAACCCAAAAGGACCCCCATGCGCAGTTATGCCATTGGCGATATTCACGGCCATATCGACCTGCTGCGCGCCGCCCATGCGAGGATTGCGGCAGACAAGCGGGATGTGGGCGATCGGGATGCGCCGATTGTGCATCTGGGCGATCTGGTGGACCGGGGGCCCGCGTCAAACGAGGTGATCGACTATCTGCGCAAAGGCCCGCGAGACGGCAGTCGCTGGATCACTCTGCGCGGCAATCACGATAGCCTGTTCGCCCGGTTTCTGGCCGATCCCGCCTCGCGCGATCCCGGCCTCAGGTCGGAT
>JANOMH010000543.1:0-1734 GCA_031420215.1 Rhodobacterales bacterium
CGGGCAGGCCCGCCAACAGCAGGGCCATGCGGGCGACGTTGCGGTTATCCTCGCCCGCCTGATTGGCGCAACCCAGCCAGACTTCTTCGACAACGGCGGGGTCCATGGCGGGGTTGCGGCGCAGAAGTTCGGCCAATGGCAGTGCGGCCAGATCATCGGTGCGCAGCTTGGACAGGGCTCCACCGTGGCGGCCAATCGGGGTGCGGATGAAGTCGCAGATAAAGACGTCGGTCATTGGGGTCCTTTGGCGTTCAGGCTGGCAAGATCCTGCCCCTCGGCGACCAATTGGCGCAGCAGGGCAGGCACGGACCATGACAGGGGATCGGTGGCGGTAAGGGTGTCCAGCTGCGCAAGTATGTCGGGCAGCCTAAGCCAGTCGGCATGGTGCATCGGCCCGCCACGCCAGCGCGCAAAGCCGTAGCCGTGGATCATGACAAGGTCGATATCGGCAGGGCGGGCCGCGATGCCTTCGGCAAGTATGTCAAAGGACTCCGCGATCATCGCCAGTAGCAAGCGGTGGGTAATGGTATCTGCGGGGATATCCGCGCGCTTTACGCCTGCATCGGTGCTGGCTCGCATGATGCAGTCCCGCACGACGGCGGAGGGGCTGGGTTTGGTTGCGGTATCATAGTCATACCAGCCTGCATTGGTCTTGCGGCCAAGGCGCTTCAAATCCTCGACCATATGATCGGCAATCGGCACATAGCGGTGAGCCGGACTGTGCCGCAAATTCTGCCGCTGGCGGTTGGCATAGGCAATATCTAGGCCCGACAGGTCTTGGGCCTCGTAAGGCCCCATCGCCATGCCAAAGCCACGCATTGCGGCGTCAACCGTGTCGGGGGTGGCCCCCTGCAGCAGCAGCAGATCAGCGGTCTGCCGATAGCGGGTCAGGATACGGTTGCCGATGAACCCGTCACAGACTCCGGCCAGAACCGGCATCTTGTTGAGCCGCTTGGCCAGCGCAAATGCTGCGCCAAGGGTGGCATCCGACGTCTCGTTGCCCCGCACAATTTCCAGCAGTTTCATGATATGGGCCGGGGCAAAGAAATGCAGGCCCAGAAACCGCTCGGGCGGGTCGATGCTTGCGGCCATCTGATTTATGTCCAGATACGAAGTATTGGTGGCCAGAATTGTTGTCCGGGGCAGCGCGGTCTGCAGGGCGGCAAAGATGCCGCGCTTGACCTCCATGCTTTCAAACGCAGCCTCAATCGCCAAATCTGCGGGCGGAAGGGCCGCGTAGCCGGTGCCAAAGCTGAACCGCGCCCGCAGGCTGGCCGCCGAATCCTCGGTCAATGCTCCGCGCTGGACACCCTGATCAATCAGCCGCCCCACATTCACTTCGGCCCGGGCTTGCGCCGCGGCGTCGGTTTCGACCACATGCAGGGTGATCCCGGTGGAGGCCAGCGCATAGGCAATGGCCGCCCCCCTGTTGCCGCCCCCGACAAGGATGGCCGACCGGATGTCCTGCGTCGGGTTCGGATAGGATTTGCCGCGCCCCTGTGCCGCGCGTTCGGCAAAGAACACATGGCGCAGAGCGCGGGCCTGATCCGAGCCGCGCAGGTCGATAAAGCTGCGGCGCTCGCGCACAAGGGCAAGGTCCAGCGGCTCGGTAGATGCGGCGGCGACCAGATCAATCGCAATATGCGGTGCCGTCTGCCCAGCCGCGCGGCGGTGGGCCAAGGCATGGGCGGCAGCGATGGCGACCTCATCCGGCGCGGGGACCGGTCGATGATC
>JANOMH010000544.1:0-6982 GCA_031420215.1 Rhodobacterales bacterium
ATATAGAATAAAGTCGTGAAGTAAAGCGCGGCATGCACGTCCTAAACCCGACAACTATCTGCGATCCCCAAAACGAGGCTACCGCTGGCGACTAACGAGGTTGGTTTGCGATTTTGTGGAAAATCTGGTGCCCAGGAAGGGACTCGAACCCCCACGTCCTTTCGGACACTGGCACCTGAAGCCAGCGCGTCTACCAATTCCACCACCTGGGCAGGCCGTGTGAGAGGGGGATTTAAGGGCGGCAGAGCGGACTGTCAACGCGATTCATCAGCGGAGTTTGCAGCACAAATGAACCTTGTCTGGCCGGGGCCATGCAAGTAAACCCGTCCCGACCGAACTCACAGAAAGCAGACCCAATGTCCAAGCTTGTCACCATCTTTGGCGGATCGGGGTTTGTCGGGCGGTATATCGTCCGTCGCATGGCCAAAGAAGGCTGGCGAGTGCGGGTTGCGGTGCGTGATCCGAATCTGGCGATGTTTGTCAAACCCTATGGCGTGGTCGGGCAGGTCGAGCCGTTGTTCTGTAATATCCGCGATGATGCCAGCGTTCGGGCGGTGACGCGGGGGGCGGATGCAGTGGTCAATTGCGTCGGAATTCTGGACGAGACCGGCAAGAACACCTTTGATGCCGTGCAATCCGACGGTGCCGCCCGGATTGCGCGCATTGCCGCGGAAGAGGGCGTCGCGCAGATGGTCCACATCTCGGCCATAGGGGCGTCGGCCACCTCGGCCAGCCTCTATGCCAAGACCAAAGCCGCCGGAGAGGCCGCCGTTTTGGCCGCGTTCCCCGGTGCAATGATCCTGCGCCCGTCGATCATTTTCGGGTCCGAAGACCAGTTTTTCAACCGTTTTGCCGGGATGTCCCGGTTTGGCCCGGTCCTGCCAGTTGTGGGCGCTGCAACCCGGTTTCAGCCGGTCTATGTGGATGATGTGGCGCAAGCTGCGGTAATGGGCGTACAGGGGCGGGCCCGCGGAACCTATGAGCTTGGCGGCCCGGATGTGAAATCCTTGCGCGAACTGATGGGCCAGATGCTCGCCGTGATCCAGCGGCGGCGGTTGGTGGTCAACATACCCTTTGGACTGGCCCGGGTGATGGCGTTCAGCTTTGATATGGGGCGTGTAGTTACCGGCGGGCTGGTCAAGGGGCCGCTCACCCGTGATCAGCTGCGCAATCTGGCGGTGGATAATGTTGTGGCCGATGAGGCGCAGGGATTTGCCGCGCTGGGGATCAGCCCCACTGCAATGGCCTCGGTCCTGCCCGATTATCTGTGGCGCTTCCGCCCGTCCGGCCAGTATGCCGCGATCAAGGATTCGGCCAAGAACCTGCGCAAAATCTGAAGGGTGCCCTGAATGGCCGAAATGTCTATGCTTGCCTCCGCCTTTTTGGGCGTGCTCGAAGGGCTGACTGAATTCATTCCGGTGTCATCCACCGGGCACCTCTTGCTCGCAGAGCATTTCTTGGGGTTTGGGGTGGGCGATGGCTCTGCTGCGGCCAAGACCTTTGCGATTGTCATCCAGCTTGGGGCGATTTTTGCCCTGCTGTTCGTTTATGCAAGTCGGCTCTGGCAGGTATTCCGCGATGCGCCGCGCGATCCGGCGTCAAGGCGGTTCATCATCGCGGTGCTGATCGCGTTTATTCCGGCTGTCGTGTTTGGCCTGCTCGCGCATGATTTCATCAAAGCAGTATTGTTCGAAAGCCCGATGCTGATTGGCATCATGCTGATCCTGGGCGGGATCGTGCTGCTGTTTGTCGACCGCTTTACCCCGGCGCCGCGTCATGATGATGCGATGAAATTGCCGCTGCGCGTGGCGTTCTTCATCGGCCTGGCGCAATGCGTGGCCCTGATCCCGGGCGTGTCCCGGTCTGGAGCGACGATTGTCGGGGCCTTGTTTCTGGGCGTCAACAAACGTGCGGCGGCCGAGTTTTCGTTCTTTCTGTCGATGCCGACCATGGCTGGGGCGGTCGCACTCGACTTGGTCAAAAGCCGCCATGATCTGGACCTGAGCGCTGTCACCAATATCGCCGTGGGGTTTGTGATGGCGTTCATCACCGCACTGTTGGTGGTCCGCTGGGTCTTGGGATTCGTCAGCCGCAATGGGTTTGCGGTGTTCGGCTGGTGGCGAATCATCGTGGGGTCAGTCGCCCTTGGGGCGCTTTTGGTGGGGTATTAGGCAAATATGGCAACCATACTGACATAATATCATGTGAGTTGACGCGAAAAGTCGCCTCGGCCCCAATCTTTTCGCTAAATAGGTCAGCATTACTGCCTTTTCATTTCCGCAGACCCGTTTTATTCAGGCGCGCAAGCTGTCTGCGTAGGGATTATGGTCATGGCCAAAGAAGTAATGCTCAAATTCGTGACCGTGGGCCGGGACATGCCGCAAAAGCGTGCGCCGAACCTGCGCCGCGCAGATTTCCAAGAGATTTACGCCGAGTATGCCGAGGCCAAAGCCGAGGAACAGGCCGGTCGGTGCAGCCAATGTGGCGTGCCCTATTGCCAGACCCATTGCCCGCTGCACAACAATATCCCCGACTGGCTGAGCCTGACGGCCCAAGGCCGGCTGCAGGAGGCGTATGACCTGTCCCAAGCCACCAATACCTTCCCCGAAATCTGTGGCCGCATCTGCCCGCAGGATCGGCTGTGCGAAGGCAACTGCGTCATCGAACAATCGGGCCATGGCACTGTGACCATCGGTTCGGTGGAAAAGTTCCTGACCGATACCGCTTTTGAACAAGGCTGGGTCAAACCGATCCGGCCCCATGCCGAACGTCCTGAATCTGTGGGCATTATCGGCGCAGGACCCGGTGGGTTGGCTGCCGCCGACATGCTGCGCCGGGCGGGTGTGCAGGTCACAGTTTATGACCGTTACGACCGGGCGGGCGGCTTGCTGACTTACGGGATTCCGGGGTTCAAGCTGGAAAAAGACATCGTGATGTTGCGGATTGACCAGCTGACCGATGGCGGCGTTGAATTTGTGCTGAACTGCAATGTGGGCGAAGACCTGTCGTTTGACGCGATCCGGGGCAAGCATGATGCGGTGCTGATTGCGACGGGCGTTTACAAGACCCGCGATTTGGCTGCACCGGGGTCGGATGCTGCTGGCATCGTCGCCGCGATCGACTATCTGACCGCCAGCAATCGCAAAAGCTTTGGCGATGATGTGCCGGAATTCGACAATGGCGCGTTGAACGCCGCAGGCAAGCGCGTTGTCGTCATCGGCGGTGGGGATACCGCGATGGATTGCGTTCGCACCGCGATCCGGCAGGGGGCAAAGTCGGTCAAGTGCCTGTATCGGCGCGATAAAGCCAACATGCCGGGGTCGCAGCGCGAGGTGGCGAATGCCGAGGAAGAAGGCGTTGAGTTTGTATGGCTGTCCGCCCCAAAAGGATTTCAGGGCGATGCAGTGACCGGCGTGAGCGTGCAGAAAATGCGTCTGGGGCAGCCCGATGCCACCGGCCGCCGGATGCCCGAACTGATCGAAGGCGCGGACTATGTCGAAGGCGCCGATCTGGTGATCAAGGCTTTGGGGTTTGAACCCGAAGACCTGCCCAAGCTGTGGGGAGTTGAGGGGCTGGATGTGACCCGCTGGGGCACGATCCGGGCCGACTTCACCACCGGCAAGACCTCGCTTGAGGGTGTTTATGCCGCCGGAGACATCGTGCGCGGCGCATCGCTTGTCGTTTGGGCGATCCGCGACGGGCGGGATGCAGCGACGGCAATTTTGGGCTATCTTGGGCAAGCAGCCAGTGTGGCGGCTGAATAGGAGTTTGGTTTATGCGGTCGATCCCGATTATTCTTGCCCTTATTTGCGCGACCCCGACCGTCGTCTTTGCTCAGGACGATACCGCCGGATGCACCACGCTTGCCGTCATTCAAAGTCAGAGCTGTCTGGTCCGGCGCGTCGTGGTTTGCGACAATTTCCCGGACGACGTGACTGCGGTTGCCAGCTATGGCCCCGACGGCCCGACCGGGATGGCAATTTTTAACTTCGACGGACGGACTTTGGAGACAAATACCGGCCGCGGAACGCCCAAGGTGAAACTGGGCGAACAGGCAGATCCGCTTAGCTTGCGGGTTGTGTTAGCCAAAGGCGTGGATAGCTTCGACTATCAGATGGTTCATGAAACTGCAGGAATAGCGCAGATAAGTGGTCAGCTCACGACGGCGGGCGAGACGGTCATGATTGATGGGCGGTCCCTGCAAGTGCTTGCATCAAATCAGTCGACCATAACCCCGGCTGGGGAAACCCAGACTGTCGCAATACGCTATCTGTACGACGCTGACCTGCATCTTATGTTCACCGATACGGTCAGCGATTTGACCACCGGGGAAGTCCGTATAACACGGACACCCGTCGATTTCATTTTGCCGGGCGAGGCCGGTTTCGAGGATTACGTCCCACAGTTTGGCTGCGAGGGCTGATCGCATGCGCATGGCCCTTTTCATGCTTTTATTCGGCGCGCCAGCGATGGCCGCCGAAACATTTACCCCGCCGCAGGGCTGCACCGGCACGCTGACGGTGCAGATGAAATCCTGTCTGGTGACCAATGTTTGGACCTGTCAGGGCGACGCGCCGGGCGAGCAATGGGTGTCGATTTTTACCCAAGCGGGCCCTTGGCAAGTGCGCAAGGTAGACCGCGATTTTCAGTGGCTGACCACCTATTACGCCAGTCCGCCGACCGTCGAAACCATGGCTCTGCCCGCCGCCGATCCGTCCAATCTGGACGAGCTGCTGAGCACCCGGAACGACTTGTATGATTTCACCGTAACCCGCGACGACGCCACCCCGGCAGAGCGGTTTGTCGGCTATGACCGGCTGACCGGGGAATCTGCGGAAATCGACGGCGAAACCCTGCTGCGCACCGAATTTGCCTATGACATCCTGGACCCGTCAGGAGAAACCGTATCCTCTGCCGCCGGGCGGCAATATGTCAGCGCCACCCATCGGCTGTTCTTTTTCGGGCAGGATTGGGATGCGGCCACGCCCGATCAGATCACCGATGCCAGCCCGGTAAAGTTCATCTATCCGGGCGAAGCAGGGTTCTTTTCGGCAATGCCCGTATTCGACTGCGGTGGCGTGCTATCGTCGTACGAGGCAGGCGAATGATCCGGTTGGCTAATCCTGGCGTGCTGGCAGGGACAGTCAAGGCAAAAAGCAGCTTTCACTTGCCCTTCGTCGCAACCACAGGGACTTAAACCATGCGCATTTTGACTCTCGCTCTTGTCACTCTCGCCGCCCCAGCCTGCGCCCAAAGCGAACCGCAGGCGCAGTCCTTCAGCCTGCCTGCTGGCTGCACCGCCTATCTGACAGTGCAAAGTCTGCAGTGCAACGTCTCGCACCACTTTACCTGCGAAAACTATCCCGCGGGCGTGCAGGGCCGGATCGATCTGGACAATCTCGGGGCCACATATATCGGCACGATTGACGCTGAAACCCAGTGGCTGAGCAGTTTCAACCCGTTGACCGGCAGCACCGAAACGTTGGAACCGGGTGCGGCTAACCCTGCATCATTTACCGATCTGATCAACACCGGCCGCAATGATTTCGACTTCAGCACCCGCAATGATCAGGCAGGGCTGGTGCATTTCGTCGGCAATGACACATTGACCGGCAGCAGTGTCACCATTGACGGCGTGACACTTGAGGAAACGACATTCCAGCTCATCGCGACGGCAGAGGACGGCACCGAACTTTGGCGCACCAACGGCCATGAATATATCAGCCGTGACTGGCGGATGTTCCTGTCCGGCACCGGCGAAACCGTCGCGCCCGGTGGCAGCTACAAATCCGACGGCTCTCCGGTCGAGTTCATCTTTCCGGGCGAGCCGGGCTTTCTGTCACCCAATCCCAAGTTCGGTTGTGGCGTTGTCTCGTCTCGGGCCGAAGGCACAATCGACGCCGTGCCAGCGGCATTGCTGGTGCCATAATGGGTCAATCGCCGATCCTCGCGGGGAGCATGGCCAGCACAATGGCGCTGTCGCCGGTCTACGAGGACGCAGCGTTGCGCGTTGTTCGCGCCGTTCCACCACAGGCAGTGCCCGGTGAATTGATCGTGGTGTTTGGCTGCGGCTCGCTGGCGGTGCGGCACCAACACCATCTGGAATTCATCGGCGATCTGGCCCGTATCGGCCATCCGGTCATTTATGTGATCGACAAGACCATGTCATTCTATGCCCGGCCGGGGATGATCGACCGGATTGTCGAACTTATCCGACTGGAAATGGCCTTGTTCGGTGCCAGCGCAATCACGACTATTGGGCAGTCTTTGGGCGCGTTTGGTGCTGTGGCCTTTGCTGAACGCCTGCCGGTGCGCTTTGCCTTGGCGATGGCCCCGCGCTTTTCTCCCGACAGCGGGGTGGTGCGTGACCTGCGCTATGTCGCAAATCTAAAGCCGTTCCTGGGCCGCTTTCCCTTTGCTACGCTCGAGTCCGGGCTGACCTCTTTGGAAAGTGGCGCGGTGCTGCACGGGCTGGTTGGCCCTGACCTGCGACATCTGGTCAAAATCAATCCGCCCGCTCATGTGGACCATTGGCTATTGCCGGGGTGCAGCCATGGCGTGCCAATCTGGTTGCGCCAGAAGGGTCAACTGGCTGCCCTTATGGTCGCCGCAGCCAAGGTGGACCGGCAGGCCGTCACCAAAATTATGAACTCTCTCCACGCGATCCGCCCAACCGACTTTGGCGCAAGACGCCGGATCTGGCCGGGCTGGGTTGCCGAAACGATCAAGATTTATGTGCCGTCGCGGCTACAGAACCAGTTGGCGCGATGGACCGGACAGTTTGCGCAAGAAGGAACACGACCATGACCATCTATGATACTGAATGGGCCGTAGCCGAAGAAGCCCGCCGCACTTGGATGGCCGAGAATTCGCTTTATAAGGCCGATGACGAACACTCCTCTTGCGGTGTCGGCCTTGTGGTCTCCATTGACGGCACCCCATCGCGCGGCGTCGTCGAAAAAGGTATCGCGGCATTGAAAGC
>JANOMH010000545.1:0-2608 GCA_031420215.1 Rhodobacterales bacterium
CTGGCCTTGGACCGGATCACCAGTCCAGTCGGTGCCCAAGAACGGCACGGCAGGCCCGCCATGGGTCAGCACGGTCAGCGGGTCCAGCCGGACCAAAAGCCCGGCGTGGTTGGCATAGCGGTCACAGGCTCCGGTTTGCCCGTCGGCGATGAAACACAGCACCGGGCAGGCATCGCAGCGGATTTTCGGGGTGTCAGTCATAGCCGGCCTCGCGCAGCTTTTGTCGCACCCGGGACGGCGTTGCGGGCACTTGCGTCAGGCTGACCCCGGTGGCGTGGCGGACCGCGTTCAGGATCGCAGGGGCTGTCGGGATCAGCGCATGTTCGCCCAACCCCTTGGCCCCGAAGGGCCCATGCGCGTCGGGCACCTCGATGATGATCGTGTCGATCGGGGGCACGTCGCCGATGGTGGGGATCAGATAATCATGCAGGTTTTCGGTGCGGCCGGGGAAATAGTCCTCCATCAGCGCCATCCCCAGCCCCTGCGCGATGCCGCCCTGCACCTGGCCGATGACAAGCGCGGGGTTGATGGCTTGGCCGACATCATGAGCCGCAGTGAAATGCAGGGGCCGGATCGTGCCCAGTTTGGTATCCACTTCGACCACCGCCAATTGAGCGGCATAGCCGAATTGCGCATAGGGGGCGCCTTGGCCGTTCTGGTCGAGCGGTTGGGTTGGCGGATCGTAGGTTTCGGTAGCGGTCAGGACATAGCCCATCGGGTCGACAGGCATCTGGCCCAGCATGATTTCATGCGCCCCCAGAGTGTCCGTCGCAATGATCCGGCCCGGTTCGCAGGCTATCGCGGCATTTGTGGCGGCATTGCACAGCCGCAGGATTTGCCCACGCAGGGCCAACCCCGCCAACCGAGCCGCATTGCCAGTTACAAAGGTCTGGCGTGACGCGGATGTTTTTCCCGCATCAGGCGTCTGGTCGGTATCCGGGCCGATGATCTGCACCACATTGACCGGCACCCCCAGACTTTGCGCAAATATCTGCGCAATCACGGTATTCGACCCCTGCCCGATATCTGTGGCCCCTTGGTGCAGCACCACCTGCCCATCGGCCCGCACCCCGCAGGTGATGGTCGACGGGTTCGGCATGGATGTATTGCCGCAGCCATACCAGCCCGCTGCAACGCCCACACCCCAGCGCAAATCGCCTCCGGTCAGGTTGAACGCCGCACAGTCCGCCCGCGCTTTGACCCATGCCGGGCGCAGGGCGGTCAGGCAATCCCTGATCCCGACGCCGCTGTCAAACACCTGCCCGCAGACCGTAGGCTGGCCGTTGTCCAGCGCGTTCAGAATCCGAAACTCCAGCGCATCCATCCCCAGCTTGTCGGCCAGCAGGTCAAACAGCGCCTCTTGCGCAATCGCCGATTGCGGCACGCCAAAGCCCCGGAACGCGCCTGCGGGTGGATTGTGAGTATAGATGGCGCGGGACCGGGCGGTGTAATCCCGCACCATGTAGGGGCCCGAGGCGTGGATCGGCACGCGGGTCGCCACGGTTGGGCCCCAACTGGCATAGGCCCCGGTGTTGAAATCGCCATGGAATGTCATGCCCGACAGCAGCCCGTCAGCGGTGGCCCCAATCCGGGCGGTGATCTGCGACGGGTGCCGTTTGGTGGTGGATTGCATCGATTCCGTCCGGGAATAGGTGATCCGGCAGGGCCGCCCGGTTTTCAGCGCGGCCAAGGCGACATAGGGTTGCACCGACAGGTCGAGTTTTGACCCGAAACCGCCACCGACGGCGGTGGGAATGATCCGGATAGCGGCAAGGTCCATGCCCAGGATCAACGCCATCGCATCGCGGTCCATGCCGGGGGCCTGGGTGCAGGCGCTGATTTCCACGCGACCATTGCGCAATTCGGCAAACCCGGCCTCGGGTTCGATATAGGCGTGTTCGACAAAGCCAGTGTCATAGTGGCCCTCGACCACCACGTCAGCCCGTGCAAGGGCCGCCTCGGCATCGCCACAGATCACCTGGCCGCCGCACATGATATTGCCGGGCTTATGCGGGTGCAATTGCGGCGCATCTTTGTGCAATGCGTCGGCAGGGTCGGCCACGGCAGGCAGCGGGGTCCATGTCACCGGAAACGTGGACAGGTCCAGCCTGGCGATAGTGTCAGCCCCGGCCACCACAGCCGCCACCGCCTCGCCCCTGAACCGGGTTTCAGAGGTGGCAAATACTGGCTGGTCGATGAAATCAGTGATCACGCCGAATGCGTTCAGGCCGGGGATGTCGGCGGCGGTCAGGATGCAAGTCAGGCCATGGGTGGCGGCGAACCCGTCCAGATCGCCGTAGCTGAACCCGGCGCGGGGGTGCGGCGACCGGATCACTTTCACCACCAAGGCTCCTACCGGGGCGACATCATCGCCAAAAGCTTCGGTTCCCTGCACCTTGGCCAACCCGTCCAGACGGCGGGGCGAAGTGCCAACCGCGCCTGACTGGTCAAGCACATCCCAGCCCGCGCCGACTGCGACCACTGCATCAATGATCCGCCGATAGCCAGTGCAGCGGCACAGCACCCCGCCCAGCGCATCCTGCACTTGCGGCGCATCCGGTCGGGGGTTTTCGCGCAGCAAAGCTATGGCGGCCAGCAACATCCCGGG
>JANOMH010000546.1:0-3453 GCA_031420215.1 Rhodobacterales bacterium
AGGCACCTCGCCCGACATCTACAACATCTATTCGATCTGGGCGCCGCAACTTGCCGGTGCCGGCACGTTGTCTACGCCGCCTGCAGAAATTCAGGAATGGATCACCGGAGCATACGGCTCAGGTACCGTAGGTGCGGCCACGATCGGCGGCACCCTGTGGGGCATACCGACCGAATTGTCGGTCTATGACCTGATCTACAACAAGAAAATCCTCGCCGAGGCCGGGTTCGATGCCCCGCCCAAGACCTGGGACGAATTGCACGACATGGCCGCCAAGATTACCAAAAAGAACGATCAGGGCGTGATCGAAACCGCCGGTTATGTCTATGGGCCCTCTGTTTCGAACGCTGTCCATGTGTTTTACAGCCAGATGTATGCCGCCGGCGTCTCGCCCTATTCCGAGGATGGCAAGGCCACCAACTTCACCTCGCCCGAGGCGATCAAGATCCTCGAGCGGCAGGCGGCGCTGTTCTCGGAAGGCATCACCTCCAATACCAACGTGGTCGATGATATTGCGGGCGGCAAGGCTGGCATGGCAATCATGGCGAACTGGAACAAATTCGATTTCCAGACGGCCTTTGGTGCCGAGTTCGAAAACACCATCGGTGTGGCGCCGATCCCCAATGACGGCGGCGCGCCGGGAACGATGCTTTATACCTTTTACTGGGCGGTGGACAGCACCTCCAAGGTGCAGGCCGAAAGCTGGGAACTGCTGAAATGGCTGAACACGGCGCAGGACGGCAAACCTTTGTCCTGCACAGGTGACATGATGAACAAACTGGGTGCGTTTTCGGGCAATCTTGCCGACCTTGCGGCCATGGATGTGACCGACAGCTTCAGCGTGCCCTTCGTCGAGGCGGTCCAAAGCGGCGCGGCCAAGACCCAGCCTAATATCTGGCAGGCCTCTGAGAACGAACGCACGCTGCGCGGCTATATCGAGCAGGTCTGGGCCGGCACCATGACTGCGGCGGACGCGATGGCGGCGGCCGATGCCGAAATCACCGCCGTACTTGCCGAACAGCCGTAAGTTGATAGCAAGGGGTGGGCGCGTAAGCAAAAGGCCAAGGGCATGAACGCTGCCACCCCGTTGCAACGAAACCCGCCCCGCAAGGCCAATCTTCTTGGCTGGCTTGGCGGCAAACAGGCGGCGCCGTGGATCTTCATGGCGCCGGCTTTGGCCTTTGCGGTGGTGTTCTTCATCCTGCCGCTTGTGTTCGCCTTTTACATCTCGCTGACCAAATGGGACAGTCTGAGCCCGCCGAAATGGGTGGGGCTGGACAATTACACCTACATTCTGAGCGTTGACCCGGTCTTCTGGCAGACCTTCTGGAACACGCTTTACTTTGCGTTCGGGTCCATCGTGCTTGGCGTGCCGCTGGCAGTGGCGCTGGCCTATGCCTTCAGCAGGTCGCGCTGGCAAGGTCTGTGGCGGTCGATCTATTGGCTGCCGATGATCACCAATGTCGTCGCTGTGGCCTATATCTGGTCGTTCGTGCTGGACGACCGCTGGGGAATGATGAACCGCACGCTGGGCCTTGTGGGCTTGGGCGCGCCAGGCTGGCTGACCAATCCCAGCATTGCCATGACCTCGGTCATCCTGATCTTTGTCTGGATGCAACTGGGGCAGAACATGCTGCTGTTTTCGGCAGGACTGTCGGACATCGACGAAAGCTATTTCGAGGCGGCCCGGCTGGATGGCGCGAGTGAGCGTCAGGTGTTCTTCCAGATCACCTTGCCGCTGCTGATGCCCACCACCCTGTTCGTGCTGATCACCAATTTCATCGCAGGCCTCAGTTATTTCGCGCTGATGCTGGCCCTGTCCGATGGCACGGGTGGGCCGATGCGGTCCACCACGGTGACCGGGCTTTACATGTATCAGGTCGCCTTCAGCGATCTGCGGATCGGGCGGGCCAGTGCCATGGCCTATGTGCTGGCGGCGGTGATCCTTGTGATCACGCTGGTTCAACTGCGTCTGTTCCGCCGTGGCGGGGTGGAGGCGCACTGATGGTCATGGTTCAGGACAAAAGCCGGCTGGCAGTTGCGGGGACGCTGGCGAAATACGTGGTTCTGACCTTTGGCGCCTTCCTGATGCTGGCACCGTTCTTTGACATGTTCATCGGTGCCCTTCGTACCCCTGCCGAGCGTTTGGCAATGCCGCCGCCCTATTGGCCCAGCGATCCGCAATGGCGCAATTACCTGCGGGTCTTTACCGAACTGCCGATGGGAAACTGGCTGTTCAACAGCGTTTACACCACCTTTGTCATCACCTTCGTGCAGCTTCTGACCTCGGCCATGGCAGGCTTCGCGCTGGCGAAATACCGGTTCAGGGGGCGGGACTTCCTGTTCCGCTCGGTGCTGGGCGCGCAGATGTTTCCGTTCTTTCTGTTCCTGATCCCGGTGTTCTTCATCCTGCGCTATTTCCCGCTGGCC
The DNA here is from genome assembly GCA_031420215.1 of Rhodobacterales bacterium. Lineage (GTDB taxonomy): Bacteria > Pseudomonadota > Alphaproteobacteria > Rhodobacterales > Rhodobacteraceae > JANOMH01. The sequence continues at coordinate 2,431 of JANOMH010000546.1, forward strand.
GGTGGCAATGATCTGCTCGGTCAAGGCGGGTTCGGGTTTCTGAACAGCTACACGGCCATCATCCTGCCTTTTGCCGTGACATGGTACGGCATCTTCCTGATGCGCCAGTTCTTCATGGGGTTGCCGGACGAGTTGATGGACGCCGCCCGACTGGACGGCTGCAACGAGTTTCGCATCTTCTTCCAGATCGCCCTGCCGCTGGTGCTGCCGGGTCTGGTTACCTTGGGCATCTTCATCTTTGTCTACCAATGGAACGAGGTGATCTGGACCATGACCGTCACCCGGACCGCGCCTGATCTGCAGACGATTCCGGTGGGGATCTACCTTTTGCGCGGGGCTTTCATCGACCAAAGTACCCAGTCCTTGCAACAGGCGGCGCTGGCGGTTTCGATTGCCCCGGTGATCGTGGTCTTCCTGTTCCTGCAACGCTTTTACATCCGCGGGCTGACCGCGGGTGCCATAAAGGGATGACCATGCTGATCGACGAGGCTTACCTTGACGCTTTCGAGGATGACATGGTCCGCCTGTCGCGCCGCACCTATGCGGTGACCGGCGTGCCGATGTATCTGGTGCCCGAGGATCTGACAGGGCAGAACCCGGAACCACCGCCCGACCCCGAAGGCGAGGCGTTGGCTGCCGAATTCGAGGCGGTCTGTAATGCCCTGGCTCGCCGCGACGGCCCGCTGGCCAGCATCGACATTGCGCGGATACTGGAGGTTCTTGCCGACCGGCATTTCCTCGACGTTCCGTTTTCGTCTTTGGCGGGCGGTGCTGCATGATCCATTTGCCCCGCACTCCCACCCAGACCGCCGCCGAACTGGCACAGGGTCTGCGCTCGGGCCGGGTGTTCCATCTGATCAACTTCCACGCCACACCCTCGACGAGGCGCGAGGATTACCGGCGCGAGATTGCGGCCTGTGCGGGGCGGTTCAGCAGCCTGTCGGCTACGGCGCTGCACCGGGTGATGTCGGGCGGCGAGATGCCGGAAAAGCCGATGCTTCTGCCGATCCTGTTCGAAGGTTT
>JANOMH010000547.1:0-5030 GCA_031420215.1 Rhodobacterales bacterium
GGCGCTGAACTGGCGGCTGGCCGCGATACTCAGGTCGGATTCGCGGATCAGGGTCATTGCGACCCGTATCCGAACCGTGACCGGCCCCTCCGGCCCGCTGGGTTCGGCCTGAAAATCCTGCACTTCGGTCATCAGCGTGTAATCCGGCATCAGCCCGCCGCCATCCCGGTCAACCAGCTGAAACCCGCCCGCATTTTGCATGGAAGCGAGCAGCAATGTCTGTACCAGCACCGGGGCCGGATCGGTCCAACGTCCGTCGGGCAGGTATTGTGCCTGTAACGCCGAAGGTTTGATCAGGATCCGGTCGGTCGCCAATGCCCCGGCTGAAGTCGGCAATTGCACCACCAGATGCACGGGGCGGGCTGGCGTTTCAACCACGGCCAAGGGCGCCAGCGTATAGGCGTCAAGCTCTACACTGGCATCATTGACCGAAGTCAGGGCGGCACATCCGCCAAGTCCGCTCAGCAGCAGAACAAGGGCAAGGGACTGAAATGTCATGGGGCATTCCTGTATGTTGGAGTTTGAGAGCCGAGCAGGAACCGCCCCGGATCGGAGCCCACCCGATTGGTCAATGCGTCCAGATTTGCGACCAATTCGCGTGCATCGGTGGCAAGGGCGGCGTATTGCGGCAGTGATCCTTGGGCGAAACCCTGCACATCGCCTGCGGCCGCAGCAACCTGGTTCGCCGCCTCGCCCAAGCGGGCAATGATGGCGGGCAGATCATCGTTGATCACCCCATTGGCCCCGTCAAAAGTTGTTTGCGCCGCAGCCAGCGTTGCATCGGCCTGCGCCAGACTGACCTGCGCCGCCTCGAATGTGGTCTGAACGGCCGTCAAGGTGGCATCGGCCTGTTCCAGCCGGTTCTGGGCCGTGTCCATCAGCCGTTCGGCCCGGACGCTCAGCGCGTCGAGCCGGGCGGTGGCTGCGTTCAGATTGGCCAGAATGCCGGTCACCGCGTCCTGATTTTCCGGCGTCACAAAGCTGCTGACCTGTTCGATCAGGGTAGTAGCCTTGGCCAGCAAGTCGGGCACGTCATCCATCAGCCCCTGCACCACCGATGGCTCGGATGGGATCACCGCCACGTTGGCCGGGGGCACCGTGACCAGACCCGGCGCATTGGCATCGCCACCTGCGAGCGAGACAAAGGACACCCCGGTTACCCCCTGCGAGGCCAGCGTGGCCACGGTATCGATCCGCACCGGGGTGGTGGCATTCACCTCGATCCGCACCCGGACTTTGGCCGGATCATCGGTATCCAGCGCGATCGTCAGAACCTTGCCCACATCGATCCCGTTATAGCGCACAGCACTGGCCTGATTAAGCCCGGCAACCGTGTCAAACAGGATGTCATATCGGGTATAGGTCCGGTCAATCTGCACTTTGGCGAGCCATAGCAGGAACCCAAGGGCAGCCAGCAGGCTGAATACGGTGAACGCCCCGATCAGCACATAACGCGCACGGGTTTCCATCAGGCGGCCCTGCCTACAAAATGGGCACGGGGGCCATGGAAATAGGCTTGCACCCAGGGGTGATCAAAGGCCTCAAGTTCGGCCATCGTGCCGGTGACCAGCACCTTTTTCTCGGCCAGCACAGCGATCCGGTCACAGGTTGCGTGCAAAGTGTCCAGATCATGGGTGACAAGGAAGACCGTCAGGCCCAGCGCCTTTTGCAGTGACACGATCAGCGCGTCAAATTCGGATGCGCCGATCGGGTCCAGCCCGGCAGTGGGTTCATCCAGAAACACGATGTCAGGGTCCAGCGACAGCGCACGGGCCAGCCCGGCGCGTTTGCGCATGCCGCCCGACAGTTCGGACGGATACAGATCGCCCGCATTGGCTTTCAGCCCGACCATGGCGATGCGCAGATCGGCCAGGGCGCTGCGGGTGCCGGGATCGATATCCAGCCGCTCGCGCATTGGGGCTTCGATATTCTCGCGCACGGTCAGGGATGAAAACAACGCCCCGTCCTGAAACATCACGCCCCACCGGGTTTGCAGTGCACGCAGGGCGGTTGGGTCTGCGGTCAGCACATCAGTGCCCAGCACGGTGATTTTTCCGGCTTTGGGCCTTTGCAGACCCACAATGCTGCGCAACAGCACCGATTTGCCGCTGCCCGATGCGCCAACAACGCCCAGCACTTCACCGGGCATCAGATCAAGGGTCAGGTTCTGGTGCACCACGGTCTTGCCAAACTGATTGGTCAGATTGCGGACGGAAATAATCGGCTCCATCACACCCCCCACAGCGCGAAAAACACCGAAAACAGCGCGTCCACGACGATCACCAGAAAGATCGAGATGACCACAGAGCGGGAAGTGTGCTGGCCCAAAGACTCAGCGTTACCCTGCATCTGCATCCCCTGATGACAGCCGACAATGCCAATGATCAGCGCGAATACCGGCGCTTTGGATAGGCCGATCAGCGCATGGCTGACATCGGTATTGGTCAGAAGTTGGCTGCGGAACTGCCCCGGCGAAATTCCCAGATTGATCCAGGCCATCAGTCCGCCACCAAACAGCCCGGCCAGATCGGCGATAAAGCCCAAGATCGGCAACATAATGACCAGCGCCAGCACCCGGGGCAGGATCAACACTTCGACCGGGTCCAGCCCAAGGGTGCGCATCGCGTCTACTTCTTCGCGCATTTTCATTGACCCGATGGCGGCGGTATAGGCCGAGGCGGACCGCCCGGCGACGATGATGGCGGTCAACAGGATACCAAGTTCGCGCAGGATCGATATGGCGATCAGATCGACGACGAACACTTCGGCCCCGAATTGTTGCAGCTGGCTGGCCCCTTGAAACGCCAGCACAATCCCAATGAGGAACCCCATCAGCGCCACAATCGGCACGGCGTTCAACCCGGCCTCGGCCATGTGATGCACAAGGGCAGTCAGCCGCAGCCTGGACGGATGCAGCAGAGCAGCGCCCAGCCGGGCGATGACCAGCCCAAGAAAGCCCAGCGCATCGGCAACCGCCCCGGCCAGCCCGGCGACACCGCGCCCAAGCGGCACCAGTAGATTACCCGCCTGATGCCGGATCAGAATTCTGTACCGTTTTTGTGGAATCAGCAGGGCGGCGGTGACCGTGGTCAGTAACTGCCCTTGCGCCGGATTGGCCCCGGTTACAATCAATCCGCGATCAGCGACGCCGGTTGCAATGGCCCAGGCCCCGGCAGTATCCAGCCTGGTCACGCCAGTCAGATCGAGCGCAGCCCCCTTGGCCAACCCGGCCAGAATGGCCTGACTGGCTGCCAAAGTGGCCAAAGTCACCGGCCCGCTTAGCGGGGTCGCGTCAGTTGACAACTGGCAGCGCGGCCATCCCGCCCAGTAGACCGAAAACGCGTAGCAACCACAGGATGACGGCAATCACCACGACCGCGTTCAGGATCGTCTTAATCTTGCCATCCATTGGCACATAGGCGTTGACCAGCCACAGCAAGACTCCGACCACAATCAGCGTAATCACGATAGTCATAAGGGGCATGGCCCATCTCCTTTGTTATATAAAGAAAAATCTCTCAGCGCGGCGGCAGCAAGTGGCGCGCCAGAACGAAGCCCAGAACGAACACGGCCATAACGGCCGGATCACCCACGGCGGGCTGCGGCGGTGGCGCGGTCGGCTGGACATTGGCTGCGGCGGCCGGATGCCGTGATCGCAGGATCAGCAGGGTCAAAGCGGCCAGCAGAAACATGCCAGCCGCAAGCAGCCCGGCTGCCCAGACCGGCCCCAGTTCCCGGGCCAAAGCCGCATAGCCGGTCAATAGCAGGAACCCGGCCCCGATCAGCGCCAGACCAGCGGCACACAGGCCAAAGATCAGGTCCGTAAGAACCGACCTGACTGCAGCTTTCAGCCCGGATTGCGCCAGAAAATCGTTCACCGCCGGGACATTGCGCCCACCAAAAGGCCCATGCCTGCGGCCATGGCGAGCGCGATATAAGGGTTTGCCGAGACCGCCGCCTCGATGCTTTTGTCGGCCTCATGGCCCTTGCGGCCCACATAATTAACCGCTTCATTCACGCCATCGCTGACATCGCGGACGATGGCCTGACCGCGTTGGGCTGTAGTGGCGGACATGGTTTTGGCCAGTTTGGCCAGATCGTCCCGCAGGGCCGCGATCTGTGCAGTGACTGCTTCATAATCGGCGGCAATTTTCTGGGCAGTATTGTCGGTTGGCATGATGGTTTTCCAATTCTGTTGGTGACGAATGTCACCGGACGCTGCTCCTGTAGGCAGGGCGATTGCATCCGGTGGCAGGGGTCAAACGCCTGCGGCGGCAAAAGCGTTCCCATCTGAACAAACAAACTCTGTCCTTTGCCTGTCAGAAAGCTGGAACCAGTTGGTTGCCCGCGCCGTTGTCAGGTCAGCGCGGACCTCTCGCTCTGCGTATCCCTGCCAGGAAAGGTCAAAACGATGGAATGGAACCGGATCGAGGAAAAATGGATGGAAATGACGGTCAGGTTGCAGGCTGGCGCCCATGGGGCAAAGCAGCCCGGTGCCAATACCGGGGGCCAGGGCGTGGAAACCTTGCCGTCAGCCGAGGATCAAGGCCCCGCCAGCACTGAACCCAACACCCCAATGACCGCGTGAGCTGGGCTGCGGCCAAGGCCCTGTGGCGAGATACCACCCCGATCCGCACTGAACTATTCGGCGCGGAACGGCTGGAACATCACGCCGAAACCCTGGCCGCCGCCGATACGGTGACCGACCGGCCCACCCGTGTCCCACGACTTTCGCGGCGGTTGCGCGACAACGTCAAGGTGCTGTTGGCCGCCTATCGCGCCAGTGCCGCATCGTTGCAGCGCGGGCAGCCGGTCACCCCCGCCGCCGAATGGTTGCTCGACAATTTCCATCTGGTTGAATTGCAGTTGCGCCAGATCAGCGCCGATTTGCCGCCTGGGTATTACCGCCAGTTGCCCAAACTTGGATCAGGCCCGTTTGCGGGCTATCCGCGTGTGTTTGGCATTGCCTGGGCCTATGTCGCCCATACTGACAGTCTGGTCACAGTCCCGGTTCTGACCCGGTTTGTGCA
>JANOMH010000548.1:0-2940 GCA_031420215.1 Rhodobacterales bacterium
GCTTCGGGGAACCATTGGTCCCAGCAAATGCCAAGGCCGATTTTCGCATGGGCGGTGTCCCAGACCTTGAACCCGGTATCGCCGGGCGAAAAGTAGAACTTTTCCTCATAGCCGGGATTCTGCGGGATGTGGGATTTGCGGTAGCGCCCGAGGATCCTGCCATCGGCATCGATCATTGCACAGGTGTTGAAATGCGCCTGCCCGGCCTTTTCGAAAAATGTCACCGGCAGGACGACCCCCAGTTCGCGGGCGAGACTTGAGAAGCGGGCGAGCAGCGGGTGGTTTTCGAAAGGTTGCGCAAGGGCGAAGTGGCTGTCATCCTGCGTGATACAGAAATAGGGCGTGGCGAACTGTTCCTGCAGCAGGATGATCTGCGCCCCCTGGGTTGCAGCCGCCCGCGTGACCCGTTCGGCGCTGTCGGCATTGCGGGCCAGATCCCAGGAACAGGCGAATTGCGTGGCGGCGAAAGTGATGTGGCGCATCTGATAGGTCCTGAATTTTGGCCAAGCTGACCGGAAAGCCCGGCCAAGACAAGCCGGTGCTTTACCGGCGCGGCCTGATCGCGCAAGGATGCGCAAACCATTGGGGGGATGTGATGCGCGCTGTTGTTTTTGATCTGCCGGGACAAGCTGGCGGGCCGTTGGTCCGCGACGTGCCGGTGCCTGTGCCGGGACCGGGGCAGGTGCTGATCCGGGTCGCCTATGCCGGGCTGAATTATGCCGATTGGATGATGCGTCATGGGATTTATCCGCATCCCAAGGGCTATCCTCTGGTCGCAGGGCTGGAACTGGCGGGCGAGGTGGTGGGTTTGGGTGCAGGCGTGACGGCGGTTGCCTTGGGGGCCCGTGTCGCCGGGTTCAGCGAGGATGCGGGTGGGTTTGCCGAACTTTGCGTCGTGCCCGTCGAGCGGCTGATCCATCTGCCTGACTGGATGAGTTATGCGCAAGGGGCGGCGTTTTATATTCAGTCCATGACCGCCTGGAACCTGCTGCACGGTGTCAGCCGGACCGGGCCGGGCGATACGGTGCTGATACATGCGATTGGTGGCGGGGTCGGGTTGCAGTTGACGCAGATCGCCGTGGCCGCCGGGGCGCGGGTGATCGGCACGGTGGGCACGGCGGGCAAGGAGGCCCGGGCGCTGGAGTATGGCGCATCGGTCGTGGTGAACCGGGCCGAGGCGGATTTCGTCGCTGCGGTGCTGGAGTTTACGGATGGCCGGGGCGTGGACAAAGTGGTCGATTCCACCGGCGCCTCGATCCTTGACCGCAGTTTTGACTGCATCCGCAAGCTCGGCCATGTGGTCAGTTACGGCGAGGCTGAGGGCAAGCCTTGGCCGAACTTATGGGAAAGGCTGGTGAGCAAATCGCTGACCTTTACCCGGTTGCATATCGGCCATCTGGATTATCGCTCGACCCAATGGGCCGATGGCGTGGCGCAGATGCTGGACCGGATCAGGACCGGGGCGGTCAAGGTGCCGGTCGCGGGGGTGTTTGATCTGGATGGGGCCGAAGCGATGTTCGCGGCGTTGGAATCGCGCCGGACGGCGGGCAAGTTGCTGCTGCGGATCAATGGGTAAAGCGGGCCAGTGAGGCCGTCAGTTGTGTGTGGCTGATGCCGTGCCCGATGAACACCAGTGCGTTTTCAGCATGGTCGGGCAGGATTTCCGGTGGTTGCACAGTGCGGCGCACAGCTTGGATCAGCAGTCGCCCGGCGGGGGTTTGCACCGTGCCCTTGACCCGGACCAGTTTATCGCCGTGGACATGCAGCAGTGCGGACAGCCACAGGCTGAGGGCGGCCCAGTCGATGTCGGGCAGGGTGAGTTTGGTGGCGGTGATCTGCGGGGCCTCTGTCCCGAATTCGGTCAAAGGGCTGGTCCCGGCGGGGATGGCGGGCAAGGCGATTGGGCTGCCAAAGGCGGTGGCGGACAGCAAAGCCGCAGGGTTCAGATGCCGCAGGGTGGCCTGAAGTTGCGCGGTGTCCGTGCCGTCGGTTTTGGTCAGGATCAACTGATCGGCCGCACTGATCTGTGCCCGACCCAGCGGGTCGCTGGCCAGTTGTGCAAGGCCGTGGATTGAATCAACCATGACGATGATCCGCGTCAGGCGAAGGTGATGGGTCAGGATCGGGTCTGACTGGATGGCGCTGACAATCGCGCCGGGGTCGGCGAGGCCGGAGGTTTCCAGTGTGATTTCAGAGAGTTGCGCTCCGGCGCTGCGCTGGTCGCACAACTGGCGCAGGGTGCGGATCAGCGCGGGTTGGCCGGTGCAGCAAGCGCAGCCCCCCGCCAGCACGGTCAGACCGCCCGCCCCCCGCAACAGGAGGTCATCCACCGGCATTTCGGCGGCTTCGTTGACGATGACATGGGGTCGTGCGCCGGTGTGTAGCTGGTGCCGCAACCATGTGGTCTTGCCGGACCCCAGATAGCCGCCGAGGATGGTCAGAGCGATCCGGGTGTCGGTCATAACACGTCAATCGGGCGTCCCGCGAGGGTGGCGGCTTTGGTCCAGAGGTCATCAAGCCCGTCCACCATGACCGAGGCCCCCGACAAGGTGGACAGCCTCAGTCCGGTCAGACCGTCGTCATGCGCGGTCAGACCGTAAGGTTTCAGCAGCCGCTGCAAAAGCGCCGCCCGGCTGAACCGGGCGCGCAACCGGTCGTGCGGGGTGGTCAGGCCTGCGTCGGTCCAGTGGCCGGGCCGGGCCGGAAAGCCGCAGGCGTTGCACATCAGATCACCTCGGGGCGCTTGGCCCCGGCGAATGGATAGCGCTTGCGGTAATCGGCGGCGATATCCTCGAACGGCATCCATTCGACGCCGGAATGTTTGGAGATGTATTCGATCAGCCGCTCCAGCATCAGCAGCACTTGCGGGCGGCCGGCCACATCGGGGTGGATGGTGAAGGCAAAGACGGCGTAGTCCATCTCGCGGTAGACCCAGTCGAA
>JANOMH010000549.1:0-1718 GCA_031420215.1 Rhodobacterales bacterium
CAGCACCGCGTCCCGCGCCGAGTTGGAGGAGTTTCTGGGCCGCTGCGTGCATCTGTTTTTGCAGGTGAAAGTCCGCCCCGGCTGGTTGGACGAAGCCGAGCGGTTTTCCGAAATGGGGTTGGATTTCCGGGATTCGCATGAGTGAGCATTGCCAGCAAAAGTTCATCGCGGCTTTGCGTTTCGGTAAATGCGAAAAACTGAATGGCTGAACGGCTTACCGCCGATTTCTGGGTGGCGGCCTATCTGACCCGCCTGCGACTGGCCGCGATCCCGGCCTTTGTCGTCAAGCGTGGCGATGCGACGGCAGGCGCGGTTTTGGTCAAGCTGAACACTTTGAACGGGCAGGCCGTTTGCTATCAACGCTCATTCGACATCATGTCCGGCGAGCGTACTTGGGTGATCCTGACCCAAGGCGCTGAACCCGCCGTCGATGCCTCGATCAGCAAACAACGCAGCTTTGACCCCGACCTGTGGGTGATCGAGGTCGAGGATCGGGCGGGCAGGCATTTGCTGGATCAGGATGGGTTGGAATAAAGTGGGGCCGGACACCCGCGACAGGTGCCCGGCCCCGGAATATCATGCCGCCATAACCTTGGACCGCATCCCCATCGCCAGCCATGCGGCACAATCGGGGCCCAACTCGTGCAAGGCGCGGGCGATATACAGCGCGTTATCCTTGTCCGTCAGCACATCGCGCCAGCGGCCATTGGTGCCTTTGTGGATGAAACTGTCGGCCCCACCCTCCCAGAACGCACCACCCAAGGGGGTTACTTCGGCGGCATGGGCCTTCATATAGTCGAACGTGCAGTGTTCGGTGATTTTGGCCATCGTGGCAGCGTCGTGCTTGATCCCAAGGAAATCGGCGATCCGGGCAATCTCGCCGGGCATGTCGGCCTTGAGGTCGGCAAAATGCACCAGCAGAACATTGGGCAGATCGCGGATGTCCCACCAGGTGCGGATATTTTCCCAGAACGACCAGAACGGTTGGCCATCACTGGCCAGCCAGTCGCGGAAATAGGCTGCAACATCCGGGTTTGGCCTGCCAATCGGCGGGCCGACGCGGCCGGGTGTGTCGTTCAGCGCACCATACCAGACGTCATTGGCGGTCAGGTGGTGGTTATGCAGGCTCCACGCCACATCGCGGCCATCGCGGGCGACATAGATGTATTTGGCCTTGTCGGAAAACGCCAAGGCATCGACCGGCAGATGGGTTTTCAGGAACCGGCGATGCGCCTGCGCCTCGACCACCGGCAGTTTGACCTCTTTCGGGGGCAGGCGCAAATCCATCCACGGGGACATGGTGCCAAGGTCCAGCCCCTCGGCCCCGCTGAAAATCAGCTGAGCCAGGATTTGCTGCATCCAGGTGGTGCCAGACTTGGCATAGGTGCCCAGAATGATGTCGTCGTTGCGGAAAGCAAAATCGTTCCAGATCGTGCTGTCCATGTGGTGGTTGTGAATTTCGCGTGTCTTTACAGGCATTTGACTCACCTCTCTGTTGCATGTGACCGATAAATAAACTTTGCCAGACAATTGCGCTGTGCCATATGTATCAAGATGAGTTTCTGTTTTGCATTTTTGCAAAGGGCGCGCATTTGGATTGGAACGACCTCAAGCTGTTTCTGGCCGTGGCCCGGTTCGGCTCAATCCGGGCCGCTGCCGAGGAACTGGGGCTGAACCAATCCACGGTGAACCGGCGGCTTGAGGTGCTGGAACATGCG
>JANOMH010000550.1:0-3698 GCA_031420215.1 Rhodobacterales bacterium
GCCCCGACCCAACTAGCGAACAGGTTTCCGCGCCGTCCGAGACTCGCTCTTAGATCGCTTCGCAGCAGCCAAGCGGATCCAAAGGCCCTCCTACAACCAACGCAACGGTGGCCGCTCGGCGACGATGACGCCGAGCGGCGCTTCCGCTCAGGCGGCTGGCTTCAGCACGACCTTGGTCCAGCCGTCGTCGCGAGCGTTAAAGTGCTTGAAAGCATTTGGCGCTTCTTCGAGCGTTAGCCGATGAGAGATGATCTTGGACGGCTCGGCCCGGCCCGTGTGGATCAAGTTCATGAGCCGTCGGTTATAGGTTTTCACGTTGCACTGGCCGGTACGAATCTGCTGACCCTTGAACCAGAACGAGCCGAAGTCGAAGGCCATCTTGCCCTGCTTCGCTAACTCATCTTTCGAATTGGGATCCTCCGGAATAAACACGCCTACCACGCCTATACCCCCGGTCGCCTTGGTGCTGCCGACCAAGCAGTTTATCGTGTAGTTGTTGCTCTCGTGACCGTGCCTGTCGCAGCATTGGTATCCAACACACTCACAGCCGCGGTCAGTTCCCAAGCCACCAGTCTGCGCCAGGATTTGCTCGACGGGATCGGACTTTCGCATGTCGATCGGGATGCCTCCCAACGATTTGGCGAGCTTCAGTCGATCATCGTGAGAGTCCACCACGAACACTTGAGAGGCGCCCTTGATCATTGCCGAATGGGCGGCCATCAGACCCACCGGCCCCGCACCGTAGATCGCCACGGTCTCACCGGGCATCAGCCCCGACAGTTCCGTTGCGTGCCAGCCGGTGGGGAAGATGTCGGACAACATGACGTAGTCGTCCTCTTTCGCCTCGGCGTCATCGGGCAACACCAAGCAGTTGAAGTCCCCGTAGGGCACACGCAGCAATTCTGCCTGGCCACCCAGGTAAGGTCCCATGCCGGCAAAGCCATAGGCTGCGCCCGCCGTCCCCGGATTGCAGGTCAAGCAATAGCCTGTCAGTCCTTTTTCGCAGTTTTCGCAGAAGCCGCAGGCAACATTGAACGGCACGCAAACCCGATCGCCCTTCTTCACCCGATCGACGCCGTTGCCGACCTCGACGACCACGCCGAGATTTTCATGTCCAAAGACGCTGCCCTTCTCGAAGTTGGTGCGACCCTCGTACATGTGCAGGTCCGAACCGCAGATGTTTGTGGTGGTGATACGGATTACGACATCCGTCGGCTTTTCAATCCGGGCGTCGTCGACGTTGCCAACGCTGACATCGCGCGGGCCATTATAGATTACGGCTTTCATTGTCCTAGTCTCCAATGTTACGATCGCTTTCAAATCCTGCGCGCTGTTCGAAGTTCCCGCCGCTCCGAAAACACACAATAAAATCAACGGAAAAGCTAGAGTTTCTGAAGCAATTGGGGACCCGTCGGACTGGGGTGGAAAACCTGATGATTCCGTTCCGGAACAATTGAACCGCCCCGGGATTGGCGGAGGCCCCAACTCCTGAGAGGAAGGGCCTACTATGAGCAAGGCAACGATAAGCAACTTTGCACGCTGCCATGCGTTGTTGTTTTGCTCGAAGATTTCAAAGGGTGTCGACCGACACCCATTTGGATCCCCGCGCTCCGGCCTATGGCTTTCGCCCCGTCAGCCTCCGGTATTCCAAAGGCTCGTTATGTCTCACGAACAGCAGAGCCCTGAAGACGTAGCGCTAAGTCTGACCTTGGCTATCGTCGCGTCTTCGCCAGCGCCGATCCTGCTATTGGACAGTCATCTCGCCATAGTAGCGGCTAGCAGATCGTTTTGTTCGATTTTTGGCGCCGACCCAACGCAGCTCACAGGCAAACCGCTTTACGGACTGGATGACGGCAAATGGGATAACCCCCAACTTCGGTCATTGATGACTGAAACTCTGTCGGGTGATGGGACGCCGGACGCCTGCGACATGGACCTCCAAAAGCCGCGACGGCTGGTCCAGCATCTGATCGTCCAAGCCAGGCGGCTGGCTTACCTCGATCTTGAACAGATGCGCATTCTCGTCGCTGTGTCGGATGTTACCGATTCGCGGGCCAACGCTAAGCTGAAGGACGACGCGATCCGCACAAATCACGTCCTGCTGCAGGAGGTGCGCCACCGTGTTGCAAACAGCTTGCAGATCATCGCCAGCGTACTGCTGCGGGACGCCCGAAAGACGACGTCGGAAGAAACACGCGGCCATCTTCAAAATGCCCACAATCGGGTGATGTCCGTCGCCGCGCTTGAGCGCCTGCTATCAACGTCCGAAGATGGTGACATAGAAGTGCAGGCCTATTTCACTCGACTTTGCGAAAGCCTCTCGGCCTCGATGATCGGCGAAGTCGATCAAATCTCATTGGTTGTCGAAGGTGGTGCGGGCGTCGTGGAGGCCAGAGTGTCGGTGAGCTTGGGGCTGATCGTCACCGAGTTGGTAATCAACGCGCTCAAGTATGCCTTTCCCGATGGACGGCCGGGAAAGATCACGGTCGATTATAAGTTCCATGGACCTAACTGGATCTTGTGCGTGAGCGATGACGGAGTCGGCATGCCGCAGACCGCGCCTGTGCGAACCGGTCTGGGCACGAGCATCGTCGCGGCGCTGGCCGGACAGCTGAACGCTTCGGTCGAAATGACGGCCGAGCACCCTGGGACCCAGGTTTCCATCAAGCATGTCCAGGTCGCCTTGGATGAGGGCGAAGCGGGCGGCCCAACCATTGCGGCGCGTCCGGCGTCTGGCGCGATCAGCACCTGACAAACAAAGGAATAATCATGAACGTCGCGCAAGATCCCAAGGCGAAACAGACTCTGATGATTGTAGAGGACGAGGCACTCGTTGCGACGGTCCTCCGGGACGAACTACAGGAAGCCGGGTACAAGGTTCTCAATTTGACCGATCGTCACGCCGAGGCGCTGGAAGTCGCCAAAGCCGAAAAGCCTCATTTGGCGCTAGTCAACATCCGGCTCGCGGGGCGTGACGATGGTATCGAACTTTCAGAGCATCTCAAGTCAATGGGGATACCAGTCCTGCTTATCAGCGGACAGGTTAGCCGGGCCAGCTCGTCAAAGACCGTGGCGATCGCCTCGATGCCCAAACCCTATGACGCTGCGGAGATGGTGCTCGCTGTGGACTACCTTCTCGGTCGCATGAAAGGCGAAGCCTCGCTGCCAAGACCGCACCAACTCGAAGTGTTCGACGAAGAGGGTTTTGATCTCACGCCGGCGGCGTGACGCTAAAGACGGCAGCTCTTGGGTGTCGGCCGCGACGCGCGGAATGGCTGAGATGAGGCGCCAAGCCGACGTAGATGCATCACTCTTTGCCCGTCAGGTGAGCGGTGGGCTGACGGGTATGGACCGGGTCGGATTCTGGGAATCTTTCCTACCAAAGCTCTTTCAATAGGAAGCCGGCTAGTGACGGTGACCGCACAACATGGGACTGGCTTGGGTCAACTCCAAAAGTGTTGCCCGTCAGGGGCCCAAAGATCTGAAAACATTACCTTTTAAGTTTGGCGATACTTGCTTTCGTAATGATGGGGTCAGAGGTTCGAATCCTCTAAGCGGCACCACTCTTTCAGCAGGCGAATCCAAAGGGTTAAGCGGAAGAGCCTTGCGGCTGGGTCCGAGTTTGGGCACCTTGGAGAGGGAATCGCGGCTGACCCACATTCCTCCCAGCTAAATGAACAAGCCACCGGGCCAAACCG
>JANOMH010000551.1:0-3998 GCA_031420215.1 Rhodobacterales bacterium
GTGTCGGGCTTGTTGCGGAAAATCGACTGGCACATCAGGAGTTTATAGAAATCAGTGTCGATCAGGGACCGCACGATCGGGTCGATCTTCCATTTGTGATTCCAGACGCGGGTGGCGATGTCGACCATGTGGGGGCTCCTAAGCTTTGCCCGGTTAGAGCAAGGGACGGGGCCGAGGGCAAGGGTGTCAGAAGACTGTGATCCCTGCCGCCCGCATCGTGCCCAAAGCCGCGTCAAGTGAGCCGTTGAGGTCGATAGCCTCGCAGAGGCCCAGCCGGACGGTGACCCCGAAACCCAATCTTGCCGCATCCAATGCCGAATATTGCACGCAGAAATCCGTAGCCAGCCCGACCAAAGTAACGTCCGTAATCCCCCGGTCGCGCAGATAGCCCCCCAGCCCGGTGGGGGTGGTTTTGTCGTTTTCGAAGAAGGCGGAGTAGCTGTCGATGGCGGGGTTCATGCCTTTGCGGATGATCAAAGCGGCGGAGTCGGTGTGCAGGGCGGGGTGGAATTGTGCGCCGTGGGAGCCCTGAATGCAGTGGTCGGGCCAGAGGACTTGCGGCCCATAAGGCATTTGCGTCATGTCATAGGCTGCCGCTCCGGGATGTTCGGAGGCGAAGGAGGAATGGTGGGCCGGGTGCCAGTCTTGCGTCAGGACCACCGTGCTGAAATCGTCCATCAGGGCATTGACGCCGGGCACGATGCTGTCGCCGTCGGCCACCGCCAGCAATCCGCCGGGGCAGAAGTCGTTTTGCACGTCGATGACGAGCAGGGCAAGGGATGGGCGCTGCACTGGGACCTCCGGTTTCAGGGTAGACTATCGGTAGGGGGGCCGCGCCCTGTGGTCAAGGACGGTTGAAGGTCGCGCGCGGTTGGCTTAAGAGCGGCGTTTCCTTGGGGCAGGTAGGCGCGGCTATGGCGGCTTTGGGCATCGATTTTGGCACGTCGAATACGGCTGCTGCTGTGCTGGTGGCAGGTCGTCCGCATGTGATCCCGCTGGAATTGGGGCAGGAAACCCTGCCGACGGCGGTGTTTTTTGATGCGGTCCGCAAGGATATGGTGATCGGGGCCGAGGCGGTGAATGCCCTGACTGGTGGCCGCGAAGGCCGGTTCATGCGGGCGATGAAATCGGTTCTGGGCACGCCGCTGCTGCGCGAGAAGAAGCAGTTCGGTCAGGTCCGGATGACTTTGATGGAGGTTATCGCCCGGTTTCTGGCCGAGGTGAAAGCCCGCGCCGAGGCGCATTGCGGCCAGAGCTTTGATGTCGCGCTGTCCGGTCGCCCGGTGCATTTTCATACCCGCGATCTGGCCCGCGATGAGCAGGCGGTGCTGGATTTGACTGAGTGTTACCGGATGGCTGGGTTCGCCGACGTGCAATTCATGTTTGAACCAGAAGCGGCGGCAATGGCCGCTGGTCCGGGTGACGGGATCGGTCTGATTGTCGATATCGGCGGCGGCACCTCGGATTTCACTCTGTTTCAGGGCGACCGGATTCTGGCCAGCCATGGTGTCCGCGTCGGCGGCACCGATTTTGACCGCGTCTTGTCGCTGGCGCATGTGATGCCGCTGTTGGGCAAGGATAGTCAGATACGCGCCGTGTTTGGCCCGCAGACCCATACCGCCCCGGTCGCCCTGTATCATGATCTGGCCACATGGGCGGCGATTGCGTTTTTGTACACCGGAGAGACCAAGCGGGCGATGGCGCAGATGGCCAAGCTGGCGGTGGAGCCGGTGAAGTTTGCCCGCCTGTTGACCGTGCTGGAGATGGAGCTGGGCCATGATGTGGCCTTTGTCGTGGAGCGCGGCAAGATCGCGGCCAACGGTGCGACAGGCGGGGTGATTGACTTGAAGCTGGTCGAAAAGGGGCTGCGCGTGGAGTTGGGTCCGCGCCAGATGGCGGATGATCTGACGGGCTATGCCGCGCAGATCCGGGCGGCGGCGGTCGAGACCTGTGCGATTGCGGGCGTTTCAGGGGCGGATGTGGCCCGCGTTGTGTTTGTCGGCGGGTCCAGCCTGATGGCCGTGGTCGAGGGTGCGACGCGGGCCGAGTTTCCGCAGGCCAAACTGGAATATGCCAATGCCTTTACCGCCGTTGTGGATGGGTTGGCGATAGCCGCAGCGCGGGTTTAGCGCACTGCTTATCCGCGCGGCGCGCAACCTCGCCGGGCTTGCCCCCCGGACGTTGCAGGCGTATTCCCGCGCCCATGTTCACCATCGCCGCCCTGTATCATTTCGCCCGCTTCGACGACCCCGCCGCCTTGCGCGGGCCGCTGTTGGAGCTGTGCCGCAAGCACGGTGTTTCCGGCACGATCTTGCTGGCACCCGAGGGGGTGAATGGCACGATTGCCGGGACGGAAGCGGCGATAGCGCAGGTTCTGGCCCATCTGCGCGGTTTGCCGGGTTGTGCCGGGCTGGTCTGGAAGCAAAGCCATGCCAGCGACCAGCCATTCAACCGGATGAAAGTTCGCCTGAAACGAGAGATTGTGACCATGGGCCAACCGGATGTGGACCCCTTGGCCGCTGTGGGCCATTATGTGACCCCTGCCGATTGGAATGCCCTGATCACCGCCCCGGATGTGGCGGTCATTGATACCCGCAATGACTACGAAGTGCAGATTGGCACCTTTGCCGGGGCGGTGGACCCGCAGACCCAGAGTTTTGGCGAATTTCCGGGCTGGTGGCAGGCCAATAAGGACCGCTTTGCCGGCAAAAGGATTGCCATGTTCTGCACCGGTGGCATTCGCTGCGAGAAATCCACCAATTACCTGATCGGGCAGGGTGTGACGGATGTGTTCCACCTGCAGGGCGGTATCCTGAAATATCTCGAAGAAGTGCCGCAGACCGAGAGCCTGTGGCAGGGCGAATGCTTTGTGTTTGATGGCCGGGTCTCGGTTGGCCACGGATTGGCCGAGGGGCCGCATCAGTTGTGCCATGCCTGCCGCCGCCCGCTGACCCCACAGGATTTGCAGCACCCGGACTATGAACCGGGTGTTGCCTGTCATCACTGTGTCACCGAGACGACACAGACGGACAAGGCCCGATTCCGCGAACGACAAAAGCAGATGGCCTTGGCATGTGCACGCGGAGAGCGGCATTTGGGTGTGTTGGCCGGGGAATGAAATCTTTGTCTGGGTTCGATCCGGCGACACTGTGGCCGGTCTTGCTGGCCCTGACATTGGGGATCGGGTCGGGGTTGATTGCGGCCAGTGCGGGTGTGCCGTTGCCCTGGATGATCGGGCCGATGATTGGAACGGCCATGGCAGCTTTGGCGGGGATGCCGCTACGTGGGCCCGCTGCATTGCGCCCGATAGTGATCCCGGTGCTGGGGGTGATGCTGGGGTCTGCATTGACCCCCGATGTCTTTGCCGCCATGGGCCGCTGGACCACGACCATTGCGTTATTGCTGCCGTTTCTGGCCGCTACTGCTGCGGTGTCCTATGCGATTTACCGCCGGATCGGCGGCTATGACCGGGTCACGGCCTATTTCTGCGCCATGCCCGGCGGCCTGAATGACATGATCGTGCTGGGGGTTGCCGCAGGCGGGCAGGAACGCAAGATTGCGCTCGCCCATGCCGCCCGGATTTTCGTGGTTGTGGTGTTTGTGGTGCTGTTCTTTGGCCTGTTCATGGGGGTCACAAGCGGTGGGGTGGGCCGGAACTGGACGGGGCTGTCGGTGCTGTCGGGCTTGGATTGGGTCGTGCTCGGGGCCTGCGCCGCGCTGGGCGTGCTGCTGGGCGGCTGGTTGCGCCTGCCCGCCGCGCCGATCTTTGGCCCGATGTTGCTGAGCGGGGTGGCGCATGTGAGCCAAGTGGTCAGCGTGCCACCGCCATCCGTGCTGATCATTGCCGCACAGGTGGTCATCGGCACGGTGCTGGGCTGCCGGTTTCTGGGGGCGACCCTGCGGGAAGTGGGGTGGGACCTGGTGCTGGGGCTATTGTCGGCGCTGGCGATGCTGGCCGTGGCGGTCGGTTTTGCAGCCGTGGTCGCGGGGGTGACACA
>JANOMH010000552.1:0-1552 GCA_031420215.1 Rhodobacterales bacterium
GACCGCCCCGACGGCATGGGAACTCGCTCAGGTCTGGGCCAATGTATCGGTCTACTGGCGCGGAGTTGCCGCCCGGATCGAAGGGGTCCGGATGCGGGCGATTGCCGCGATAGAGGCAGCCGCCGATCCGAAAGTTGTGGCCGAGGTATCCACTGTCTTTGCGGCGCAAGTCGCTGTCATCTGAAATTCGCACTTCATGAGGGATACCATGCTTACGTTGAAAATCGGGGTTGCCTTGCTTATTGCCGGGCCGGCCCATGACTGGTGATCGATTAATGACTCCTCCCCGCAAGCCTCGCCCTCGCACCGCCGGTGTCACTCATGCAAGAAAAATTGCCGACCTGGAGGCCCGTGTGGGCCAGCTTTTAGTGGATCACCTGGAGCGGGCGGCGGTCCAGAAAGAGACGCATGCCATGACGCTTGAGATGTACACCGCCCTGATCAGGCCCAGTGTGGCCTATGATGGCAGTCTGATCGACGCCCTCACCGAACTGGCGATCAACGTCAAATCCGGCCAGCGCGTGGCTGGTTGGGTGGTGATCTGGGCCAAGTGGCTGAGCGCTGCTGCGGTTGTTCTGGCGGCACTTTATGCCCTGATCCAGTTCGGTCAGCCCCGCCCGTAAATTCAGGAGACAGAGATGACTTACGACACATCATCCGTTCAGCGGATCGTGAAGATATTGGGCTTTGACCCCGGTCCGGTGGATGGGATTTACGGTTTTAGAACCACTGCGGCGGTGCGTCGGTTTCAGGTCAGCCGGGGGATTGCCAACACCGGGATCGTCGGCAAGGTGACCTGGGATGCGCTGATGGGCGTCAAGCCCGCCCGCACCGTCGATCTGCCATGGATGGTGGTGGCCCGGTCGGTGTTTGGCCTGCATGAGACCCGTGATAATGCCGCGTTGCGGGCGTTTCTGAAGTCGGATGGCCCGACACTGGGTGATCCGGATGCCCTGCCCTGGTGCGGTGATTTCGTGGCCACCTGCATCACCAAGGCTCTGCCGGATGAGCGGTTCTTTGGCCCGCTGAAAGATAACCCGTACTGGGCCCGCAACTGGGCCGGGTTCGGGCTGGTCTGCCCGCCGACCTATGGCGCGGTGCTGGTCTTTGCCCGCAACGGCGGTGGCCATGTCGCCTTTGCGGTCGGGCAGGATGACGATGACTATTACACCCTTGGCGGCAATCAGGGCGACTCTGTGTCGATCACCCGCATTGCCAAGTCCCGGCTGGTGGAGGGTGGGTCCCGCTGGCCCCTGACCTTCCCGCATGACCACGCCCCGCTGCCCCGGATGACGGCGGCGGGGATCCCGAAATCTGTCAATGAGTTTTGAAACCCTGAAAGGAACGTCCCATGTGGACTGAAATCTCGGAAGCTGTGCAGCCCGGCCTGTTGGTCATCATCGACGGCCTGATCACGCTGCTGCTTGGCTATATCACCGTCAAGCTGCCAAGCTTTGCAAAGCTCTGGTTTGAGGGCAGGCGCTCTGCCCATCTGCAGGCTACCCTGCTCAACGGCGCGCGGATGGCGCTGGAGGGCAAGCTGACCGGCGAG
>JANOMH010000553.1:0-2972 GCA_031420215.1 Rhodobacterales bacterium
GCCGAGAACACGGTGAATGCGACGCCGCAACTGCTCGACCCCTCGGTCGTGTTTGCCGACGGCGAAGATAACTTCAACGGCGGCAGCCTGACCCTGTCGGGCCTGCTGGCCGAAGACCGCGCCTCGGTCCGCAACGAGGGCACCGGGGCCGGGCAGATTGGTCTGGCGGGCGCGAATGTGAGCTATGGCGGTGTGGTGATCGGGACGCTGGCGGGCGGGGCGGGGGCGACCCTGACGATCAGTTTCAATGCGGCGGCCACATCCGCCGCGATTGATGCGCTGATCCAGAACCTGACCTATCGCAATATCACCAATACGCCGACGGCTGAGCGGACACTGGCGCTGAATGTCACCGATGCGGCGGGGGGGGATTTGGGGCAAATTGGCCCGGCAAAATTTGCCCCTCTGACTGGCTTGGCCAACCCGCTAAATGGATTTAATGTGGGTGACTTGAGCACGCCAACCTTTGTCGATCTCGATAGCGATGGTGACCTGGATCTAGTTGCGGGAGAACTCTTCGGCACGCTCAAAGTCTGGATCAATTCCGCTGGCGTGTTCACCACCCAAACAGGTTTGGACAATCCGTTTAACGGCATTGATGTGGGTTACTTCAGCTCCCCGACTTTCGTTGATCTGGACAGCGATGGTGATCTCGATCTGGTTGTCGGTGAACGGGATGGCACGCTCAAGGTCTGGACCAACGCAGGCGGAGATTACACCGCACAAACTGGGGCCGCCAATCCGTTCGATGGGATTTATGTGGGTTACCGCAGCGACCCGAGTTTTGCCGATCTGGATAGCGACGGCGATCTGGATCTGGTTGTGGGGGAACGCAATGGCACGCTGCTCAGCTACGAAAACACCACGCCGCATGGCGCGCCGGTTGCGGTCACGGTGACCGCGCAGACCGATACATTCACCGGCACCTCCGGCAATGACACCCTGTATGGCACCGCCGGGCCGGATCTGATCAGTGGGCTGGGCGGCGACGATACTTTGGTGGGCCGCGCGGGGGCGGACACTGTCTATGGCGGCGCAGGCCGTGACCGGCTGATTGGCGGTACTGGCGGCGGGTTCTACTACGGTGGCGATGATGATGACATCATCGTCCGGGGCACCGGAGTGTCGTCCATGTATGGCGGCGCTGGCACTGACATGATCATCATGCTTGGCTTTAATGACAATCTGACTGTCAATCTGGTGACGGGCCAATCCTCTGTCGCGGGAGAATCCTTTCAGGGCTTTGATAGCATCCGCATGGGGAGTGGCACGAATACCGTGATCGGCACGACAGCGGACAACCAGATCTTCGGGGGCACTGGCAGTGACACGCTGTTTGGCGGGGCGGGCAATGACGTTCTGGTGGGAGGCCAGGGGATTGACCGGCTCATCGGCGGGGCGGGCAATGATGTCTTTTCGGTCAATGCGGCGGGTGATCAGATTGTCGAGGCCGCTGGCGGAGGCACCACTGACCGTATAGTCGCCTATGTCTCTTACGTGTTGGCCGCAGGGGTCGAAGTTGAATTCGTCTCGGCCGGCTCTGCTGCCAGCACCGCCGCGATCAATCTGACGGGCAATGCACTGCAACAGCGGGTCATTGGCAATGCCGGGGTAAACCGGCTGGATGGCAAGGCCGGATCGGACGTGATCGCTGGCGGGGCGGGGGCGGACGTGTTTGTCTTTGCCACGGGCCCGGGGGCCAGCAACATCGACCTGATCACCGATTACAGCGTAGCGGATGACCGGATCGAGATTGATAATGCGGTGTTTGCTGGCCTCGCCGCAAGGGCCCTGGGTGTGGCGGCTTTTGCCAGCAATATCACAGGACTGGCCACAACCGCCACGCAACGGATCATCTATGAGACCGATACCGGCTTTTTGTGGTTTGACGCTGATGGCAACGGCGCCGGGGCGAGGGTCCAGTTCGCCGATCTGACAGGCGGGCTGGCGATGGCCGCCAGTGAGTTCATGGTGATCTAAATCGGGTCCGAAAAAGCCTGCCGGATGACTGCGGTCACCCGGCAGGCTGTGGCGCGGACTTACAGCAGGAAGTCGGCGCCCGTGATCCCGACCGCCAGCCCGCCCAGGGGCGCAAGGTGGATGTCGAAATCGGTTTTGCCGTCGCCGTTCACGTCGCCGATAATCCGGGTTTCGCCCGTGGCGCCGATGATCAGCCGAACTTCGCCCGCGACATGGCCAAAGGCTGCCGTGCCGATAAAGCTAAAGGCCTGATCATCCGCCAGCAGCGTATTGGCATCTATCGCCGACAGGTCGATCTGGTCGGTCAGATGGGCAAAGTCAGTGATCGTGTCAAAGGCCGCCCCCTTGCTTTCGGTGATCAGGTTGAAGCGGAACACATCCGCCCCTGCCCCGCCGGTCAGCCGATCAGCCCCCAGCCCGCCGGCAATCGTATCGGCCCCGGCAGAACCGATGATCCTATCGGCCCCTCCGCCGCCCGCGATACTGGTGATCCCGGTCAGAACCGTGCCCGAGAAATCCAGCACATTGGCCACGGCATTGCCCCGGATAAACACCCCGGCCAATCCGTTGGCGGTAATCGTCTCGATCCCGCTGACTGCACTGAACCCAATGGCAGTGCCTGCGGTCGTCGCCTCGATCCGGTCCAGCCCGGCCCCGCCATTGACAGCATCATAGTCGTGTTTGATCCCGCTGACCCGGATCACATCGGCCCCTTCGCCAGTGCTGATCGTGTCATTGCCAGCCCCACCGACAATCAGGTCATTGCCGCCAGCCGTGGTCATCACATCGGCCCCGGCCAATCCAACCACGATGTAATGGTCATCGGTCGGCGCAGTGAACACATCGGCCATCTTGGTCAGGGTCTGGCTGATCGTTACTGGTTCAAACAGGTCACTGACGGCGATGACATGGCTGGTGACAATCGCAGTCCCATCCCCCCGGGTCGTCCGGACAAAGATGGTCTGGCTGGCCGCTGCCTCAAAGTTCAGCTG